>JANXUJ010000020.1 GCA_025356295.1 Cyanobacteriota bacterium | reverse complement strand
CTAACAAGCCTAGATAACATTGGCGAAGCAAACATTACCCGCAAGGGCAAGGAGACAATCATATCTCCATGGAGGGGTGTCGCCATACCCCTCCACCTCACCATCTACAAGGATAGCTATGGATTCTAATATCTACTGGCGCCGCCGTTTGCTTACCTCTCTGCGCTAAAGCGCGGAGTTTCTCGCGTATCACGAGGTCTTTTATGAATTGAGATATAGCGCTTTTCAAGCAAGCGAGATACAGAGATTAGAAACATAGAGCTTAGAAAACATGAGTGAAATATCTGTAGGGGAATCAGTCTGGAAGCGGCTTCGGAATGGGAGTATTAGTTCTTGTCAAGCAGCCTTAGAGCTTTTAGTTGATATTGATGACAATGTGCATTTGGACTGGCTTGATCAAGATTTGACTTATCGATTTTTTCGGGAATTTGAAGATCGCAGCATTTTACCTCCCGTAATTCCCTTGTTATTATGGCGCAATTGCTTTTATATCGGCAGTCCGCAGACTCTAACTGATGAGCATCTTAAGCTGATCTGCGATCGCACTCTGACCGAGACTAAAGTCCTCAAGATTTCCACAACTAGCTATCGCACTTGGTTCCGCCGCCAAAATATTCCTAACCCTAACCAGATTCATGCGGCACAGGCGATTAATCCGCTTACGGGTGAGACTGAGCTAGTTGATATCGGTGAAGTGACTGACCTATATCTATCGCAAGCCGTTGATCAAACCCGTCGAATTAATGCCTTAATGTCGATCGCTTTGCAACATCGCGCTAGTGATATACATCTAGAGCCAACGCCCACAGGTTTACGAGTCCGCTTTCGCATCGATGGGATTTTGCGCGATGTCAAAACCCTGCCTCTCGAAATTAGTCGGAAAATTATTGTGGCGTTAAAAGTAATGTCTGACATGGATATCGCTGATAGTCGCCGCCCCCAAGATGGTCGCATCGGCAAAGAATATACCAGCGATGAAAGTCTGCATCGCAATCTTGATATGCGCGTCAGTACATTGCCCTGTGTCTGTGGTGAAAAAGCCGTAATTCGGTTATTACCTCGCGATAATCCTTTTTCTAATCATTTGGAATGCTTAGGATTTAGCGATCGCACGCTCAAAATTTATGACAGTTGGCTGCGACAACCGCAAGGACTGATCATCATGACTGGTCCTACAGGTTCAGGCAAAACTAGCACTCTCTATACCAGTTTGCAAGCGATCGCTCAAGAACATGTCAATGTGATCACGGTCGAAGACCCCGTTGAATATATCTTGCCAAATATCACTCAAACTCAAGTTTGCGAACCCGCAGGCATGACTTTCGCCGCAGGGCTACGCGCTATTTTGCGTCAAGACCCCGACATCGTGATGGTCGGCGAAGTGCGCGATCCTGAGACTGCGGAAACTGTAATAAGAGCCGCCCTGACGGGACATCTTGTTCTCTCGACTATGCATACCAACGATGCTGCGAGCGCCATTCCCCGTCTCAAAGATTTGGGTCCCGACCCTGGACTCATTAGCGATGCCCTGTTGGGAGTAGTCGCTCAGCGCCTCGTCCGCAAAAATTGTCCCCATTGTTCGGCGGCTCACCAGCCGACTTTATCAGAACTGCAATCTCTGAGAGTTGATCGCGCTGATATTGATCCCAGTGGTTGGCGCAAAGGTAAAGGCTGCGACAAGTGCTTTTTTACAGGCTATATCGGGCGGGAGGCAATTGTGGAACTGATCGATATTGATGATGCTTTTCGACAAATGATCTATGAAGGCACGATCGCTCAAATGAATCGATATCTAAACGAGATTGACTTTAACTCATTTAGAATGGCAGCGATCGACAAGCTCAACGAAGGCATTACCACAACTGAAGAAATTCTGCGGGTCTTGCCTCGTAGTGCTTTGCATCGCGTTGCATCTTCCCCAGCTGCGCGTCAAGCCCATATCAAAGCTGTAAACACATAAACCGCGAATAAACCGCGAATAAACCGCGACAAGCGCAGTTTATGTTTATGCTTGGACTTTTACGCCACGCCAAAATGCGATATGTCCTTTAATCTGCTTCGCCGCATCCTTTGGCTCAGGATAATACCAAGCCGCATCTTTATTAGTTTCACCATTAACTTCGACACTGTAATAGCTAGCTACACCTTTCCAACCGCAAGTTGTATGCGTATTGCTTGGCTTGAAATATTCCATATTTAGAGAGTCCGCAGGGAAATACTGATTTCCGTCCACAACTTCGCAGCGATCGCTTTCAGCAAGGACAACATCATTCCAGATAGCTTTTGACATAAATTTAAGGTTCTAAAATTTTTAAGTAAAAATCAAACAAAAATTAAATTTGTTCACTTCATATTGTAATGGTTGACACACTCAGTTAGTCGCTAGTAAAACTCATAAATACGACATTCACAGACTCTTAGGTCTGCTATAGTACTTTAGATATAAAATATCGCTTATTTGAGACGTAGTAAGACTTGAGATATGCTTTTAATCACAGTTGGGACAGAACAATATCAATTTAATGCTTTAATGCATTGGATAGAACTGCTGATTAAATACCAACTAATTAACGAAGAAGTATTAGTTCAATATGGCTCTTCCACATATTTTCCTGATGGTTCCAAAGCTTATCGCTGGCTTCCTGATCAGGAGTTCTCTAATCTTATTGATCAAGCCAGTCTGATCATCAGCCATTGCGATGAAGGCATTGCTCAATTGTTAGAAGATAAAGATACACCCTATGTTCTAGTACCACGTTTACAGAGATTTCGAGAGTATATAGATAATCATCAAATGGAAGTTGCTAATGAATTTGAATTGCGAGGAATTGCGATCGCGCGATCGCCTGGTGATCTAGTCAAGTTTATTAAGCTACAGCAAACCTCAGAAGTAATTCCTAAAGTGAATGAAACTCACTTATGCGAATATCTCAAGGATAAATATCCATCTCAGAAGTTTCCGAAACTCATGCTCGTTTGTGCTTCGGGTGGTTACTTTCGCTATATGCAAAGCTTGAAAGCTTTTTGGGGAGATTTTAGCGATCGAAGTTGGATATCAGTTCGGACTAATACTACTGAGCGTGAGATAGAAGACAGTCAATGCTTCTGGGCGCATAGTCCAGTCAAAGATAATTTACCAAATTTTATTCGCAATTTGCTACTAGCATTTAACGTAGTTCTTCATCAAAAACCAGAATTAGTTATTTCTACAGGTTCAGGGCTTACTGTTCCTTTTTTACTCATCGCTAAATGGTTTTGTCATAGCAAAATTATCTATATAGAAGCCAAGACACGTTTTCAAGATATTAGTTTCGCGGCTTGGGTATTAATGAAATTACGGGCGCTTGACCTGATTGTGGTCAGAAGTGAAGCGATCGCCAACCTTTATCCTCAATCTCTCTATCCTGAATCTGTTTATATTCCTGTTAGTGAGAGTATAACTAATAGCCAAAACGATCAAAATCGAGATTATAAACAGCCATCAATTGTCACATTTGAGGAGGTTGCATTTATATATAGCCCTGAAAAATTAGAGTTTTCGACAGCAAGAGAATTTTTGAATGATTTTCAAACTATTTGTAACAAAGATGATTTTTACAAAAAGATTGTGATTGATATGAGTCGGACTACTTCTATGGATAGTGCAGGTTTAGGAGCATTAACTAATTGTCTTAAGCTAGCTACATTAAATGAAACTGAGTTAGTACTATGGAGCTTGAGCGATCCTGTTAACACGCTAATTTCTCTGTCTTCGCTCAGTAATTTATTTGTAATTGAGCAAACCTCTAATTCTTTTCGGTTTACTGACTCAGTGCAGAAGACTAGAGTCAGTAATATTACCGCATTTGGTTTATTCTTATTTCGTACTCAGCGATTACTCAAAAAAATCCCTGTACTAAGAATTTTTAATCCGCTACTAAAATTTTGTTTCCCTTTTATCGATATTGATCCTAGTGTTCCTGTTCATCCCTCTGTTCGCAACCCGATCAAAAGATTAATTGACATAGTTGGAGCTTTAATTGGCTTAATTTTGACTACTATTTTGTTTGTTCCGATCGCAATTATGATTGTCTCAGAGAGCAGCGGGAATGTTCTATTTGGACAAGTTCGTTGTGGATTGTTGAGTAAACCTTTCCGCATTTGGAAATTTAGATCGATGGTCAAAAACGCTGAACAACTAAAAACTAGAGTTGTCAATCAAGTTGGTACGAGTCCACAATCAGGAAACCCACAAGCAAATAATGTTGATAGTAATAGTGCTAGTGGCAAATTTTTTAAGAATGCCACAGACCCGCGGATAACTAAAATAGGTAAATTTTTGCGAAAGACCAGTCTTGATGAATTTCCTCAGTTTTGGAATGTCTTGATTGGTGATATGAGTTTGGTGGGTACACGTCCACCAACTTTTAACGAGATTAGCTCCTATGAATTAGAAGTCGAATATCAAGATGAGCGCTACACTGAATGGAATCGGCTAGATGTGAGACCGGGTATCACAGGTGTGTGGCAAGTAAATGGGCGTTCTAATGTGAGAACTTTTGCTGAAGTCGTAAATTTTGATATGGAATATCGTAAAAACTGGAGTATTTGGTATGACCTCAAACTGATTGTGCAAACTATTTTGGTTCTATTTGACAAAAAAAACAAGGCCGTATAATTAAAAAACAAAACCAGAGCGTGGGTCGTCCGCTACGCG
>JANXUJ010000139.1 GCA_025356295.1 Cyanobacteriota bacterium | reverse complement strand
ATGCTAATTTCGCGCAAGATTCAATGCTTGCTGCTGCTTGTAAAAAACTATCTCAAAACAAAAAGAGGAGGAGCGCAAAGCGCTCCTCCTCTTTTTGTTTAGAGATAGTTTTTTACAAGCAGCAGCAAGCATTGAATCTTGCGCGAAATTAGCATTAGTTCTTGTATGCTTCAGGAAACTGCCTTTGTAATTGTACGAGTTTCGGTAGGTCATGGATAACTACATAGGGGTAGTTAGGGTTACGAACAATAAAATTTTGGTGATAATCTTCGGCGGGATAAAAGTTTTGTAAAGGAACTAACTGCGTCACAATCGGGTTTGAGAAACTTTTGGTCTTGTTAAGGCGATCAATGTAAGCTTCGGCAATTTGCTTTTGTTCGTCATTTGCAAAAAATATAGCCGAGCGGTATTGTTTGCCGCGATCAGGATATTGTCGATTTAACTGGGTTGGGTCATGCGCCACAAAAAAGTATATTTGAAGAAGCTTTTCGTAAGAAATTTGAGACGGATCGAAAGTGATTTTGACAGATTCAGCATGTTCTGTTTGACCACTACTTACAGCTCCATAAACAGCTGTTTTAGCAGTTCCACCAGAATAGCCAGAAACAACATCAGAAACTCCTTTTAGATGCTCAAACACTGCTTCCATTCCCCAAAAGCATCCTCCCGCAAAAACTACGGTCATTGTTCCTTTCTCACTACCAGTAGAAGCAACAGAAGTTAGATTTGCTTGAGATTTTGTGCCGATTACTTTTACATCAGAAAAAGAATTAAAAGAAAAAGATGCAATTGATAAGCTTCCGACAACAAAGCAAAAAATATAGAAATTTCGCTGAAACATGTTTATAGACTCTTCATAAAATCATAGAACATCAAGGCTTTTACATTAACTTACGCTAATCTAATGCTAATTTAAAGCCAAGTTTTACTTATAAATCTGCATTTTGTAAATTAGACCTATGTATAAATATTACGCATGTCAATCGTGATTGGATGAAGTCAAACAGACATAGCATAATAAACTAAGTTAGGTGATCGCTATCTACTTCACTATTAATTGATCGGTATACGAATGTTTTGGAAATCGATAGAAGATAAATCTTTATCACTGGAATGGAACTGGTTGCAGACTGTTGCTATTTTTATGGTAATCAGCAATGTATTTATGCCATTTTTTACGATACTACTAGCTTTATTTGTTCTGTTTAAAAAGGGTTGGAGAGCGATCGCCACACCTGTTAATCGCGCTTATTTTTGGCTGTCGCTATGGATGATCTTTACAACAGTCATTGCTTTTAACCCAGCCACAGCCGCAGGAGGCTTGGCTAACTTTTTACCGTATTTCCTTTTAACGGCGATCGCTAGCTATATTATTCGTACATCTGAACAATTCATTCATCTTTTATGGCTATTAGTTTTCGGTTCTATCTTTGTTAGTGCATTTGGGATTTTGCAAGCAATTATGAATCGTCCTGATTGGATATTCCCGAAAGTGATTTTTGATAGCTATCCGATTCCGATGGGATTTAGTCCCGATCGCCGCATTCAGTCATTTTTTGGACATTTCAACGAGACGGCGATTTATCTATTAACGCTATTGCCGATCGCCTTTCATTTTGCCATGGGGAAGGTGAAAAGTATCTCTAAACCACAGCGCGCGATCGCCATAATTGCTCTGACTCTAGGAACTTGTGTTCTCATTCTTACGGGTTCGCGCAATGCATGGGGATTAGCAATATTGAGCGGTGTAGCGATCGCTCTTTATTATCGTCAGTGGAAACTGGTCGCAGGATTTGGACTTGTATTGTTAGTGATTGCGTGGGCAGTATTTGGACAAAAATTGGGATTGGGTGGCGAAGCGGTACGATCGCTATTGCCAGAGGGATTTGTGAATCGCATCGCTAGTACTATTGACCCGAAATTAAGCGACTATGCCTCAACTGCCGATCGCGTAAATGCTTGGCAACTTGCGCTCTCGCTAATTTCTCAACATCCATTTCAAGGTTGGGGATTACGCAATTTCCCGCTGATCGCGCAATCTATGGCTTATGATTTGCGCGGATTGCCCCATGAGCATAATTTTTATTTGGCGATCGCAGTTGGTACAGGTATCCCTGGGCTACTAGGATTTATAGGTATCATTGGCTGGACAATTTGGACATCGCTCAAGTCGGCGATCGCCAAAGAAACAGAAGGAATGATAGGGGTTGTGGCGATCGCCATTATTTTATGCTTTGCCTCAGGCTGGTTAGATTTAGTATTTTATGAACCGCGCATAGCGATGTTGTTATGGCTTCTGCTCGGTAGTATGTATGGATTAGCAACAAATAACAACCTTAAGACCTAGAAGCATGAGTTACTCATGCTTCTAGGTCTTAAGGACTTGGGGTAAGTATTTATGAGATCGGTTAAAATTGTCATATAAAATTGTCATAGATTAATCTACATATATAAATTTTATGGTTTTATTAAAGTCCCTAACCAAAGAATTAACAACAAAATCAACAGACATTGCTCAAAAATTTAGCAAGTTGCGATCGCAACTTGCTAAACATCAATTAGATGCGTATTTTGTACCTTCAGCAGATGAACATCTCAATGAATATCTACCCGAAGCAAAACAACGCCGTCAGTGGATTAGTGGATTTACGGGTTCCGCAGGAGATTTTTTAATCAGTGCTGATCAGGCTTGGGTGTTCGTGGATTCGCGCTATTACGAACAGGCGGATATGCAAGTAGATGCCAAACTGCAAAAAATCTGCAAAGTGGGATTAGAAGATCATCAAACTGTAGAAGAAGTGTTAGAAGAGCTTGGTCAAAAGTTTGCTAAGAGATCGCAAATCTTGCGTCTCGGTGTCGATCCCTTCACAATTACGATCGCGCAATATCGCCGCTTTTCGGAACAATTGAGCATGAGTGGAGTGGAGATTGTTCCCATTTTTGAAAACCTAGTCGATGCTGTGCGATCGCAAAGCCCTTTTGCTGAAAATGATCCAATGCTTGCCTTTGGTGATCAACCCGTGATCGCTCTCCCTGACTCGATTACTGGCGAGAGTGTCGCCAGTAAATTAGAACGCGTTCGTAAAGCGATGGATCGCAAGAACGCCGCAATTTTGCCTGTAACCAAACTGGATCAGATTGCATGGCTTTATAACTTGCGTGGTCGCGATGTGGAGTGCAATCCTGTATTTATTAGTTATGCGATTGTTACTCAGACTGAGGCGTATCTATTTACAAATACTTCGTCAAACATCTCGCCAAATACTTCGCTAAATACTTCGCGCCTCAATGATGCAGTCCGTAACTCGCTGGCTGGACAAGTAAATATTCTTGAATATGATCAGTACATTCCCACTTTGCGATCGCTTGTCTCGGGTGGTCAGCGGGTGCTAATCGCGATCGCTCAAACCACATTCGGCACATATCTGCAACTTAAACAAGTCAGCGCAAAAATAATTGATGCTGAACATCCAGTCGAGACTTTTAAAGCACAAAAAAATCCTGTTGAGATTGTGCAAATGCAGCAAGCAAACCTCAAAGCTAGTTTTGCAAAAACACTTACGCTCAAATGGATAGAAGAACAAATTAGCGCGGGTAATAGCATCAGCGAGCGCGATGTGGCTGACAAAATCGAAGGTTTGTATAAGCAACAAACAGGATTTGTTGATCTCAGTTTCCCCACGATCGCAGGGGCGGGTGCGAACGGCTCAATTGTGCATTACAGCAACCCAAATCCTGATTGCAAACTGCTAAATGGTGATTTACTTCTCTTAGATTCAGGTTCGCAGTTTTATGGTGGTACGACCGATGATACGCGTTCGATTAGCATTGGTACACCCACTGCCGAACAACGCGATCGCTATACCGAAGTTCTCAAATCTCATGTCAATTGCGCGATGCAAAGATTTCCTAAAGGAACTACAGGTAGCCAAATTGACGGGATTGCTCGTTCTTCGCTTTGGCAAAATGGACTAGACTATGGACATGGTACTGGGCATGGCGTTGGCGTATTCCTAAATGTTCATGAAGGACCAAATGGCATTAGTAAACGCGTCAATCAATCTCTCGACCTCGGCACTGTCAATAGCATCGAGCCAGGATATTATCAACCGCTATGGGGTGGTATCCGTTTAGAAAATCTCTATTTTGTCAAACAAGTACCAGATTCCAATCTAAATCCCAGTCCAAATCCTAATCAAAATTCTATCCCTTGGTATGAATTTGAATCTTTAACATATATCCCCTTTGACAAGAAGCTAATCGATCGCGATAAGCTCAATCCGCAACAAATTATATGGCTGGAGAATTACTATGCGCTCGCGCTCGCTAAGCTATCACCGATGCTAACGACCGAAGAAACTACATGGCTAAAACAAGCCTGTGTTATTCCTTAACCTTAATAAAAGGCGGCGCGATCGCGCCGCCTTTTATTAAAAACATTAAAAAATTAACGCGATCTTCCCAAAGTAGTGATGTATAGCACCGCCTCATCATTGGGAATACCGAGAACCTCATTGACTAGATCATCAAAGAAACCAGCAATGCCACTTACGCCGACACCGAGTGCGATCGCCGCTAGATTCACGCGTTGTCCCAAATGACCAGCATCCATATGCAGATAACGATAAACGCGATCGCCATATTTTTCTATGGCACTTTGGAGATCAGATGTATGGAAAATTACCGCCCCTGCATCACGTCCTAATTCTTGACCAAGACAGAGATAATGTAACTCATCTTGAAAATTTTTAAAGCGAATTTGGCGTAATTCTTGAGATTTAGGAGCGTAATAATAACATCCTTCTTCCAAACCTTCTACACGCGTGACCACGATAAAAGTCTCAATTAAGCTCAGATCGAAATAATCAGGACTACCATCCATACCTTGATCAGTATAGTGTTGTGGCTGATAGGTGAAATCAAGGATTGCTTTGAGTTCGGCCAACTCCAACTTCCCTCCACTATATTCACGAGTCGATCGCCGTTGCAAAATAGTATTCTCCAGCAGTTCCAGATCATCACCCCAATGGATACTTGCTGTGGTTGTATTTACTTTTGTGCAGAAAGGGAAGTTGTACTTATCCATATCTTGTTCGGAAGATGGAGCAGCATTTTCTTTATCATTTTCTTTGTTAGTCACTTGCTCCAAAAGCTTCTGCATATTTGGCTTTTCAGTGATTTGGGTTGCTTGATGCAAGTATGCCAATAATTCACCATCAGGTAGTTTGGGATAACTGGTATCAGTTGCCGATCGCAAAGCTGTCATCATTCCTTTTGACATCGCCATATTTTGGGGATCTCGCAACATAGGCTGCCGTGATTCTTGACCGCGACCAGTTGATTCTTCATCTTCTAGATCAACGATTGGCACGATCGCGATCGCCCCTTCTAACTGCTTATCCAAAAACAAAATCTCATTTACAGCTTCATCAGCAAAACCACCAATCAGAGATACTTGATAATCCTCGATCGCACTAGCAATTTCGATATTCCCCAACAAATGCCCCGTATCTAGAAAAATGCGGCGATAAGCGCGATCTTGATAGCGCCATGCTGAGCGATGGAATACTGCCGTGACCGCGATCGCCATGCGCGTATTTTGGAGAGCAGGATGACCAAAGCAAGCCTTTTGCAAACCTGACCACACATTATGATCCTGCCAAAAATGAATCAAGCTATGCGTACGCGGTTGATAGTTATAAATCCCAGCCGATAAAAGCGGTGTACCCGCCGAAATCAAATACAACTCCGCAGGATATAGCCCACCCGCTGACGGAGCTGCGCGCAGATAGAAATCTTCACCCGTGACCATTGGCATCCGTGCTGTCAACCCATAGCTACAAAACAATAACCGTGACAACCGCTGCCATCGACTCGCCAATAAGCCATCGCGATCGGACTGAATATTTTCGGTGAGATAGGGCTTGAGGTCATACACCGTACCAATCTTATAATCTTTATAAGGTGATGGCTGTGTATTCCAATCTAAACCCTGACTCTTGCTTGCAAGGGTTGCAGGTGCATATTTGGTGCGTTCGTGATAATGTTCGGCGAAAGAAAATCTGGCTGAGGGCATGGCTTTGCAAATAGGCAGCAGGTATCAGTCTGATGTTATAGCAAAAGAAACGCTTAGTATGTTCTTCTGATTAACCAGATCGCCCGCTACGCGAGCAACCCACCCTCTGGCTTGGGGTTTTAATTATACTGAGCTGCTTACTTTTGTTGTATGATGAGAATATTGTCAAAAATTTTCCAATCGGAAATTATAGAATTAAAACAGAGATAACGTAATGGCAGTTCCCAAGAAACGCACATCTAAATCAAAACGAGATAGCCGCAAAGCTGTATGGAAGCGCAAGGCAGCAGTTCATGCTCAAAAAGCAATTTCACTTGGTAAGTCTATCCTTTCGGGCAAAAATGATGGTTTTGTCTATCCAATGGCTGAAGAGTCAACTGAAGACGGCGAAGAATAACTTAAGTTTTACTCTCATAAGTTCTCATAAAAAAGACGCGCAACGCGCGTCTTTTTTATGAATATGAATCTTAGCTTAATTTTGCGGCTACTAATCGCCATATTTGCCATCCAGCGGTCAGCCCTAAAACACAAGGGATTGTAAGTATCGCGATCGCTATAAAAAATCTACGGTTTTGCTTAAGTAAAGATTCGCCAGTTAGAGCAATCATAGTCGTACTAAGCCAGAGCATAATCGCTAGGAATACGAAATAAAATTGGACTTTAGCCAAGAATATTAAACCGCCGACAATCAAAAAACCGCTTAACAAGTAGCTCCATTTCATCAGTTCGTAGTCAGCAAAAGCAGTGATAGTCGGCAATAATCCAGCGATCGCAAAACCCGCGATCGCTAGATTTTTTCGCATTGGAATCGTCAATACTACTGATAAAAAAT
The DNA here is from genome assembly GCA_025356295.1 of Cyanobacteriota bacterium. GTDB lineage: Bacteria > Cyanobacteriota > Cyanobacteriia > Pseudanabaenales > Pseudanabaenaceae > Pseudanabaena. Next base: position 19,990 of record JANXUJ010000139.1, on the reverse strand, counting down.
AGCCAAGAAAGATATAACTGAGCAAAATAATCACCAGCCATAACCACACAAAATTTTCTTTTTTAGCAAATCCTTTGAATCGGTCTGTTTTAAACTGGGGTAAGCGAATCTTCGGCAAATCCCAATTTGGTCTAAATCGAGCCAAACTTAATCTTCTTAACGAGTTCGGCGAATCACGATTTTTTCTAGAACGACCCGCTGTAGAGATTTGATTTTGATCATCAAGATTCTCATTATCAAGATCGTCAGCCATAATTTTTTGATGATTTTTTACTGTAGCGATCGCCTTTTCATTAGCCTTAAAATAAGAGAGACGCTTTGCGTCTCTCTTATTCACAATCTTGCTGGTAATCAGATGTTACAAAGAATTCTCTGAAGCCACAATCATCGAACCAACACCGCTATTTGTAAAAATTTCGAGCAGTAGTGAATGTGGCACTCGACCATCGACAATATGCGCTGCTTTTACGCCCTGAGCTAGCGATCGCACACAGCACTGTACTTTAGGAATCATTCCACCACTGACCACACCCTTAGTAATTAACTCCCGCGCAGTTTGAATAGTCAGGCTGCGATAGAGCGTACTGGGGTCTTTGTAATCATGCAAAATCCCAGCAATATCCGTAAGCAAAATCATCTTTTCGGCTCCTAGCGCCGCCGCTAGCTCACCCGCCACTGTATCCGCATTAATGTTATAAGACTGCCCTGTTTCATCACTTGCCACGCTCGACACCACAGGGATATGACCCGCTTCGAGCAGAGTTGTCAGCAAACCAATATTGATATGATTAACTTCACCGACAAAACCGATCGCATCATTTCCCTGTGGACGAGCGCGAATCAAGTTGCCATCTTTGCCACAAAGTCCCACCGCCGAGCCACCTGCGAGGTTAATCATTTCCACAATTTGTTTGTTGACCCGCCCAACTAGCACCATTTCCACAACTTCCATAGTCTCGGCATCGGTGACGCGCAAACCATCGATAAACTGTGGCTCAATGTTCAGCTTAGTTAACCATGTATTAATTTCAGGACCGCCACCATGCACAAGTACAGGTCGCAGTCCCATAAATGACATCGTAACCACATCGCGGATCACGTCCTGCCGCAGGCTAGCTTCTTTCATCGCCGCGCCGCCATATTTGACAACAACAGTCCGCCCCGCAAACTGCTGCATATATGGCAGAGCTTCACTCAACACCTGAACGCGATCGCTGTCTGTTAGCATTTAATTCTTTGATTAATTTTGGAATATTTTAGCAATAACCGACAGTGCTTCAGTGCTTCGCACCGCGTTAATTAAAAAACTCAAAAAAGATGTGGCGGGCGTAGCTCGCCACATCTTTTTTGGGTTTTTTTAATTGCTAAATACCTGCGATCGCCATTTCAAAAGCCATACAAACTGAAGGAATCGAAAACTTAGTTTTAGCTTGTCCATAAGCCGTCTCGACCATTTGGCTAGTGAAGTCGCGATTACTAAAAACTTCTCGCATCGCCTCAGCTAATAATCGCGGATCATTCGGTGGGATTAATAAACCCGTAATTCTATTCTCAATAATTTCGTTAGTGCCACCGCCGATTGTAGCGATCGCAGGACGTTTTGCGAGTTGCGCCTCGACAATCACTCTACCAAATGGCTCTGGAGCAGTGGAGCAATGTGCGATCGCATCACAAGCTTTCATTAATTGCGGGATATCTTGACGAAAGCCGAGCCAATGCACACGACCTTGCAGACTTTCTTGAGCAGCAATATTTTTTAATTTCTCTGTATATTCTGCTTCACCAAATAGCGCATCCCCAACTAACAACACATGCACATCGGGTAACGTACTCGCCGCCTCTAGCAAAATATGTTGCCCTTTCCAATAAGACAAACGACTAAACATGCCAATCAAATTGCGATCGCGAGGAATCCCTAATTCTTCACGCAGCGTAGTTTGACGATCATCAATGCAATCAAATTTCTCCCCAGAAAATCCGTTATAAACTGTACGCAATAACTGGCGCTTACCACCTGCGGCGATAAATGCCTCACCTGTCGCCTGAGAGTTAACAATTACTCTGGTCGCAAACCAATTTGCCAGTGTCACTGCGATACGGCGATTAGTCGGGCTAAAAATATCCGCCGTCAAAATATCATGCAAATGCCAAACTACAGGCGCACCACCAAATAATCGCGCGATCGCTGACACCACAAATCCTTTCTGGTTATTGGCATGAATCAAATCAAAATCTTTACTTTTCTGAGCAATTTGCTTACCGAGCCGCCACAGATCACCAATTGATTTGAGAGAGGCTAATCCGCTCGATACTTTCACATCAGCAAGCGATCGCGAAGCCTGTAAAACTTTAACCTTCACCTCTAAATCTTCGAGCCGATTTTTTAAAGCGCCATCGGTCAACAATAAAACTTCGCTACTATCACGATAAGCCTGAGCAAAGTCAAGCAGACAAAGCTCTCCACCACCTAAGACTGCGGTATAGCTCACAAACAAAATTTTTTTTGTATTCATGTTTGCTTAGAGTAGTTTATTGACTGATGATTTGGTGACATCGGCTTTTGGGGCATCGGCATTTAGCAGTCCGATAAAAGTATCAAAATCTAAGTTTGTATTTTTGGCAAATCCTGACTTCAAGATTTCATTTCTGGCAGTTCTCGCTTTGAAATCGCTGGGTTTAAAGTTTAGCCAACTGGTATAGCCATTAATCGCCTCAAACCAATATCCCGCTTCAGCATAAATCTTGGCACGATCGCATCTGACAGCAAAAAATCGCTCAGTATTGCCGCACTCGACAAAACACAAGTCAAGACTGTCAAGGTACTACCGAGATAAGTAAGCCAAATTCGCTTAGTTGTGGTGGCAGTCAAAGAATTACTTTCAGGAATAGGTACTTTACATCTCATAAATTTTGTAGTCATGCAAGTAAAATGGCTATTAAGTATTTGCTAAGTAATAGCAGTCATAGCATATGAGCATCACTTTATCTAAATCAACTCATATTGAGCTAGAGCAAAAGAATAATGTTTAAGTTCGTCCAAAAACTCACTTGCTTTGCGATCTCCACCAGTATAAATATTGGCGTATGCCTGAGCGTAGCTAGTTCCACATTTGCTGAAGATAGCAGCCTCGGTATCATCATGCGGCGGGGACATTTGCGCGTGGGGATGGATGCGGCGATCGGTGGACCATATATGTTTTGGAATGCCAAGACTCAGTTTTATGATGGCTTTGAGTTAGAGATTATCCAAGAAATTGCCGCAAGATTAAATATAGAACCGCGTCCGATTAATATCCCGTGGTCAACTCAACCTGAAAACTTAGCTTCACGACAAGTCGATATGCTGCTCAGTGCGCGCGAAGAGGGCGCGCTAGAGACAGGTGATAGCAAAGGTAAATTTATGGAAACCAACCCTTACTATCGCAGCGCTCAGAGATTGCTGATCAGGTCTGATGGCACACAAATCAAATCTCTGCGCGATATGATCGGCAAGCGAGTAGGGGTTGTGGCAAATAGCGGCGGAGCCGCGATCGCTGAAACCTATAATAAGAATAGGGGCAACGCCATTCGGCTGTTTTCATCAAGAGATTTAGATCGGATGATTATCCAACTACGCGATCGCCAACTTGATGCGATGATCGTTGATGAACCCGTGGCGGTGTGGCAAGTACGCAACAATCCCAATTTTATAATTGTCGGTGAGCCTTTAATTCCAATTCGCTTAGTGGCGATCGTCAATAAAGATGATGTTTCGCTCAAAAAAGCCGTAGATAAAGCTTTAGCAGAAATGCTCCAAGACGGTAAACTCGAACAAATACTCAAGAGGTGGAACTTGTGGGAAAGCCAGAAAACTTTAAAATCGACAAAGGACTTGCCAGCTACGGTATTAGCGATCATTACGCCGTACTCGGTCTACCGATGACGGCTGAAGCAGCTCAGATTCGTAAAAAATTTCTAAAGCTAGCCAAAATCTTGCATCCTGATGTCTTTGGTAAAACTACCGAAGAAAAAGAAATGGCAACTAAATATTTCTCAAAAATGGTTAGCCCCGCTTATCAATTGTTAAATAGCGATCGCGAACGTGGCGAATATCTAGCAACTTTAAGAATGTTTGCTCAAAGCAAAAAACAGAAGGAAGAAACTCCTGCGCTCAGTTTTGAAATTGCTCAAAAACTGTATCGACTACCTCACGAGATCACCTATAAGCAGTTTGTCGAACAAGTTGCGCCTAAGCAATATGAAAACCTAGACTCGATCTTGGAATATACCGCAACTCTCAGCGAGTTAAATCTCGTATATATGCTCACCCAGCCCAGTCCCAGCTTTACATCGGGTAGTAGCGTGGCTACGTCTTCTCCAACTGTCAATCAGGAAGTAAGTCCTACACCCAAACCGCCCACCCAATCTCCAGCGCTCCGCAATCTCAATATGGCAGAGCTATTTATCAGTAAGAAGCAATGGACTGATGCTCTCAAAGAATTACTTACCGCTGAAAAGCTCGATCCTAATAATGCTAAGGTATATGCGCTTAGAGGATTGGTGCAGACAAATCAAAATTTGGCGGCGATCGCCAAGTCCAGCTTTCAAAAAGCACTGAAACTCGATCCGAATGAGCCAACTGCCCTCAAATATATCAATCAAGTGAATGCGCCAAAGACACCTGAAAAACCACCCGAAAAAAAAGGTGGGCTATTTGGTGGATGGGGTAAAAAATAAGTAAAGCGAGGCGAACAATTTGGATTTCCGTAGACTAAAATACTACCGACATAATTCGCTAATTCTCGTTACAAGTGGCGATGATCTGCTCATATCGGCGATCGCTCAACAACTATCCGCCGCAAAATATAATTGCATCACAACGTCTGGTGGTGAAGAGGCTTGGGAATTAATCTTACAAAAAAAACCAGCGATCATCCTCGCTGATTGGTCAATTCCTGATGTCTCAGGTTTAGCACTATGTCATCGAGTCAAAGCCAACCTCGGGCATCCTGAACTGATGGCGACTTACTTTATCTTGATGGTCGAATCATTTAATCATGAGCAATGTCAAGTTGGTCTCGATACAGGCGTGGATGAGTTTTTGAGCAAGCCTGTTGATAACTCTGAGTTGAAGATCAGGATACGCACAGGGCTACGAGTCAGTGCGTTGATGCAGTCTTTGACATGGACAAACCAAAGATTGTTAGCTCAAAATGACTTGCTAGATACGCTTACCCTATCAGACCCATTAACTAAAGTTTTGAGTGAGCAAGCTTTTGCTGAGGTAATCCCGAAGATGCTGCGGCAATTTCAAGGGTTTGGTACTTACAAAAGCTATCCTTTTATAAGTGTCTTGATCATTAATATTGATTGTTTTAACCAAGTTACTGACTCATATGGGGACAAGATTGGTGATGAAGCGATTAAGGCGATCGCAGGTCGCTTAAATCATAGCTGTGCGGCAAATAGTTTGCTCTATCGTTATGGTCTCGATAAGTTTGCTTGCGTTACGCCACATAGCGATAATCGGGGTAGTTTCCAACTTGCTAATGAGATGCTGGCAAACATTCGCAGTCATCCGATCGCTATTTCTTCAGGATTATTATTTCCGCTTACCGTGAGTATCGGCGGTGTAGTTATATCTTTAAGCTCTCAAAATACTGACCTTAGTTTTACCGAACTTGTGTCTATATCTGAACGATCGCTTTTACAAGCTCAAAAATCTGGAGGTGATCGCGTCTATATCGAAGAAATCATAACCGCATAAAAACTATACTTATTTCGGATTTAATCTTTGTGACGCGAGGCTTTAATTTGATCGATGAAAAATTCCTCTAGAGTTTGTCGAGCTAGCTCGATCGCGATCGCCTTACCGCCGATGCTAGCGATATAAGTGAGAAACTCTGGCAAATCCTTAGCAAGCTGACCATGCCAAGTATCACCCTGAAAAATCAGATTTTGGAGCCAGGGCTGCAAATCTGCCTCGCTACATCCATGCCCGCTGACTTGATAAGACTGCTCAGTACCAAGTAATTCATTTAGAGTCCCCATCGCCACTAATTCACCTTTGTTAAGGATGCCAATGCGATCGCAGATTAACTCTACATCCGACAAAATGTGACTATTAAAAAATACAGTTTTGCCCTGATTTTTGAGCATCAAAATAATTTCGCGTACTTGATATCGCCCTACGGGATCAAGCCCCGACATCGGCTCATCGAGAAATACAACTTCAGGATCATTGATCAAAGCTTGAGCGACCCCAATTCTCTGCACCATGCCTTTAGAATATTGACGCAATTGCTTTTTACGAGCGACAGACTGCGATAGACCAACCAAGTCGAGCAAGTCAGCAATCCTTTGGCGACGCAAAGATGGCGCAACCCCAAACAAACTACCAATAAAATCAAGTAGCTCCCAGCCTGTCAAATAATCATAGTAATAAGCATTTTCAGGTAAATAACCGATTGACTGCTTAGCCGTGCGATCGCCCAGGGGATATCCTAATATCTCACCTGTCCCCGATGTCGGTTTCACAATACCAAGCAGAATTTTTAATAGTGTAGTTTTACCCGCACCATTAGGACCGAGGACCCCAAAAGTCTCACCTTTGCGGATCGTTAATGAAAAATCTTGTAGAGAGCTGATTTTTTGATTTAGCCAAAAGCCCGTTCGATAAGTTTTGCTCAAACTGTCCGCCACAATAGCGTTGCTTTGGATAATCTGGGGCTGGAATTCGTTAGTCAATACTTCTACCATAGCTGCGATCGAAGCTGGAAAATTCACACTTTAAGAGATCATTTTATAGCAATTTCTCAACTTTCTGGATTTCGGGTCACTTCAACATAGATATTTTCGAGTCGGACTGGCTGACGCATGATCGAGTCGATCGCGATACCATCAAAACATTCTAAAATTTCTTTTAACTCCATTGACTTTGGTAGCCAAAAAGCAAGCTCCCGACCATAGTGACGATAAGCAAAGCCAAGCTTGATTGCTCTAGCGATCGCCAAATCTTCAGTTGGGGTGCAGACGATCGCAATTTCTTGGGCAGGAACATATTTTCGCAGTTGTTCGAGACTACCTTCTGCAAGCAAGCTGCCTTGTTTGATGATGCCGATGCGCTGACAGAGACGTTCTGCTTCATCGAGCATATGCGTTGTTAATAAAATTGCCGTGTCTTGGCTACACAAATTACGGATTAATTCCCAAATTTCATATCGGGCTTCGAGATCAAGCCCTGTGGTTGGCTCATCTAATATGACTAATTGCGGCTGATGCACAAGCGCGATCGCCATACTTAGGCGGCGTTGCATTCCACCACTGAGAGTGTCAGCAATACTGGAGGCGCGATCACCTAGCCCTACTAATTCAAGGCAATGCTTGGCTTGTTTATGACAAACTTCGCGACTCAATCCATAGAGCCGTCCAAAAAATCTCAGGTTTTCTTCACAGGTTAAGCTTTTATAAAAAATATTTTCTTGTGGAGCCACGCCAATTAGCGATCGCATCACAACCGATGAGTCTTGACCATTCATCGTAATGTTGCCGCGATCAGAGTCAATCAAACCACACAAGATACTGATTGTAGTAGTCTTCCCAGCCCCATTTGGTCCCAACAAACCATACACTTCACCTGATTGGATCGAAAAGCTCAAGTCCCGCAAAACTTGCTTTTTCCCATAAGATTTACAGATTTTGCGAACTTCTAGCACAAATAAATATCTCTTATATACCTCTATTTAAATTAACGATAGCGCTTCATGCCACGCTTGAAAAAAATTTGGTCTCTAGTACTGCAATATCGCATATTCACCTTGAGGTGATAACAAAGTCGACTCGATTTGACTTTTGACTAGGGGACTAACATATTCGGCATGATCTAAACATTCAATTAAAAGCTTGTTAGCGTCATGATATGTCCGCAACACTTTGAGTTGGTTTTCACTAAATTGCCAGTCTTGTGAACCTTTGCGATGATGAACGATTAAATTGCGGAGTTTTTTTGACCACTCTAAGCCTTTAGCTTGCCACCACTTCGCAAAAATATCGCGATCTTTTTGAGGATCAGGAAATTTTTGACGTAGAAATTGTAAACCTTTACGCAGATCAGGTTCCAGAATACAAGCTAATTCTAAAACGGGATGGTTAGCAAAATATAGAGCTAAATCAAGGTTGAGAGCTAGATTGATTGTATAGTCAATGTCCATTTCTGTTTCCATCGTGTTATCCAACCCTAGTGCCTTAGTTCTAGCGCGTTCTAACGAACGCGAATGGGCAATATCTAAAGCACGAGCGCGATCAAGCGATCGCGTATTCTCTAGATCAATATCTAAGTATAAGGCTCGAATTGTAACTGATTTATATGGTGTTTTGATCTGATTTGATTGTTGATTTACCCATGTTAAAAATGACTGTAAATGCGGGTCTTTGATCACTAGCTCATCAATTTTACGTTTCATTGTTTGCAACATACGATCAGCTTGCTGAGATATGCTGACTGTCATCACAATTACGCCATGCCAGCGCTTGAGATATATACGCTCTAGTAAATAGTTTTGGGCATTGGTAGGAGTGCTGTTAGCAATTCGATATGCAGCTAGATAGTCATGCAGAGTAGTGTGGGTAAGACGATAAATGCCTTTGGCACATTCAGTCAATAAACTATGTTGCCATTTGAAGGTCTGAAAAAGTTGATCGCGATCAATTTCTAAATGCGACAAGCTACGACTAGCAGAGATACAGGCTTGAAAGTCATCTTCGAGCTGATTGTTTTGCCACACATATCCATGCTGATCTAGCGATACGATCGCCACATAGGAAAGCAAGTCTTGTTTTTGAGAGATTGATAGTGCTTGATTACGAGGACTTGGCAAGCATTTAGTCTGCTCCCATTTAGTTAAAAGTAAATTTAATATTTCTTGATAAAAGTTGGGCTTGAAATACTCGCAACTGTTAAAAATGGTGCAGAGATAGGTCAAAAATAAGGGATTGCTGGCAATTTCAGATAGAGGTTGATTTGTAGCAAGTAGTTGCTGAAATTTTTCATGTTTTTTGGGTTTATGGGAGCAAGTGGTTTCAAACCATTTACTAGCAAATGAGATTATTTGTGATTCTTGAAAAGGGGCAATTTCTACGGTTTGAAATGATTGAAAAACATGTGAGTAGATCGGATTGCGAGTAGCGATCACCATCCGATTTTGAGGGTAGCGATCGCTAAAGTTCATGATTTGCTGAGCAACTTCGACACGACAACTTTCTGATAATTCATCTAAACCATCCCAAAACAATAAAAAGCGTCCTTCGTTTAGTAACTGCTCCAGTTCGTTATGATTCAATTTGTGATCGAAAAATTCATCTGGCAATCCATAATCAATAATTTGTTTTTTTAGCCATGCAAATGGATTATGAAAATTACTAACGGAAACAAGTGATCTCAATGACAAAAATATCGGTAAATAATTAGGTAAAACTTTATTGGTGATACAAGCGATCGCCCAATATTTGAGTAATGTTGTCTTTCCCGATCCCAAACCACCAACTAGCAAAAGTCTTTTATATGCATCTAAAGCCTGATTTGCGGTGATTATTGACGGGTGGAGTTTAGCCAAATAAAAGCGATCATATTGCTCAGGAGATACATTATCAAAAGCTTCGTTTAAATCAAGATATTGACTACTTGGTAAATCAGTAAAAACATTGATTTCTGTATACAAATCATGCAAACAAAGTGGAGTATTAATATCAATTACTCTCAAGCGATCGCATTGACGGATTATCGCTGAACTGATATTTTGACGAACTACTTGAAAGCACTTATCACTTATCGGTATAGTACAACTTAAATTATTATCTAAACTTTGGATTGATGTAGCATCAATACTAATAGTAATGGGATTATTACTATTAGTATTCTGTGTATCTTCATTAAATGAAGGATTTAAAGTATTTGCTATTTTTATATGTTTATCTTCTTCTCGAAATGTATCTTGCAGCATTTCCTGAAGAGGATTTACCGTAATATTTAGCTTCTCACAGACTAGATCATAGGTGTTGCGATCAACAATTTCTCCATTCAAGAAATTTTCGACTAACTGCACTGCAAGACCAAGCTCACTCGCTAACTGTAAAGGGGTATATCCTCTTTGCGAAAGTTCATCTATAGCCTTAATCAAAATATTTGACTCAGCCCTTAACATTAATGATGTAACCATATTTCTAGTTCCTTATGCTTAAGTAGGCTGTTGTAATTAATTTTATGATGTGTGGTGCAAAGAGCTGCATGTCTTATACTCTAAAACTAAATTAATTATTAAATTAATTATTTATTAGGAGAAATTCGTTCAAGTGAGTTCATTGACATTAGCGATTGATGTGGGTGGAAGTAGTATCAAAGCAATCATATTGCGAGATGATGGTACTAAGATTTTAGAGCGATCGCATATTCCGACTCCTCATCCTGCGACTCCTGATGTAATCATTGCGGCGTTGATCGATTTAATTTCGACATATAGTGAGTACGATCGCATTGCGATTGGGTTTCCGAGCGTGGTCGAAAATGGGGTGACAAGGGGCGCGATTAACTTACATTCTGATTGGGATGGTTTTCCATTGGCTGAGATATTGTGTGACAAATTAAGTAAACCAATCCGAATTGCTAATGATGCGGATGTGCAGGGCTGTGGGGCGATCGCAGGAAGTGGGGTGGAGTTGTTAATCACGCTTGGTACTGGGTTGGGGTCGGCGCTATTTTTAGATGGCAAGCTATTGCCAAATCTAGAGATTGGTCAACATATTTGGCGCGATCACGATACTTACGAAGACCGATTGGGGCAAGCCGCTCTCGATCGCGTTGGTGTTGAAGATTGGAATGCGAGACTGCTAGAAGCGATCGCGTCACTTTACAAACTATTTAACTACGACAAGCTCTATATCGGTGGCGGTAATTCTCGATTAGTTAATATTGATCTGCCAGAGAATTTATTTAACAAAGTAGCGATCGTCTCTAATGATCTAGGACTAATCGGCGGACTTGCCTTATGGAAATATAGCGCCAAATTCTAAAACAAAATTTGGTAATACATTTTCACCAGAAAGAGTTTGAGGATTATCCAAAACTTCAACTGGTTTTCCTTGTCGGTAAATAGCCACACGCTTGGATTTAGGATCAATCAACCATCCCAAAAGACAGCCGTTGTCCATATATTCTTCCATTTTTACTTGTCCTTGCTTCCATGAGTCACTAGGCGACAAAAGCTCAATTAAGAATTCGGGACAGATTGGTAAAAAACCTCTTCGTTGTTCAGTCGTAAGAGATTCCCATTTTACTAAAGGTATCCAAGCCGCATCAGGAGAGCGATCGCTACCCTTTGGTAAACTAAACCCAGTCGATGAGTCAAAAGTTTTACCAATAGTTTTAGTTGTCGGAGAAGATCGGTTCCAAGCGACTAGCTCGTAATTTAAGTCAGCGTTAAAACTGCCAGTTTCACCGCCTCTTGGGAACATAACGATCAATTCTCCTTTAGCTGTTCGTTCAAGTTTCATGTCAGGGTTAGCCGCGCAGAGCTTCACAAAGTCTTCGCGAGTCAGCCTAATCACAGAACTGAGGTCAATAGTTTGAAAGTTCATCATATTTGCTACTTCCATTTCGCTAGTTCCATTTCGCTAGTTTCATAAAATGCTTTTAGGATTATACAATTGCTTCCTGCTAGAACTTTATTCAGCAACAACTCGACTGACAGAGAGCGTGTCACACATTTTATTGATTTGATTGCAAACTCGATCAAACTGATGGCGATCGCTAACATCAATACTGAGATCGATAATCGCTGCTTTGCCTGTTTTGGTCTGGACATTCGCACGGCGCACATTGATCTTGTTGTCGGATAGACGGGTTAAAATATCTCGCAATACACCGACTCGGTCAATTGTTTCAACGCGAATATCAATCGGATAAGTTAATACTTGATCATCTTCTTTGCGCTGATTCCAACCGACATGCAACAGGCGATCGCTAGGAATATTTATTAAATTAGTGCAGTCATTGCGATGGATCGTAATCCCGCGACTGCTGCCCAGAGCCACAATACCTGCGATCGCTTCACCTGGGAGAGGAGTACAACAACCCGCGATCGAGTAAACCATGCCTTCAAGCCCCAAAATCGGCGATTTAGAACTATGGCTGTGAGTTGGCTCATTGCGAGATTCATACTTCTGAGGATTGAAATAACGCTCATTGTGATGATTTTCCCGCAGTTTATTAACGACTGAATTGACCGAAGTTTCCCCATAACCAATACCTGCGATCAAGTCTTCAACATTGTGATAGTTACATCGCTCAGCTAGTTTGTGCATCTGATCAGATTTGAGCAATGCTTCCAAACCATTTTTACCCAGTTCCCTCTCTAAAGCACTACGACCCAACGCAAGATTTTCATCGCGGCGCGATCGCTTAAACCATTGACGAATTCTACTTTTTGCCGAATTTGTGGCAACAAAATTAATCCAATCAGTACTGGGATGAGCATTATTTTGAGTGAGAATATTCACAATATCGCCATGCTTAAGCGATCGCTGCAATGGAACCATCACATTATTTACTAATGCACCAGAGCAATGATTACCGACTTCAGTATGCACACGATAAGCAAAATCTACAGGTGTCGCCCCGCGTGGCAAGCAATATACATCCCCCTTCGGACTAAACACATATACTTCACTATCAAACAAATCTTCTTTAACACTATCGAGATATTCTTGAGGGTCTTTGAGATCGCGTTGCCATTCCACCAATTGACGCAGCCAAGTAAACTTTTGATCATCGCCCTTGAGTGGCTTACTAACAGAGTTACTCTCTTTATATTTCCAATGCGCCGCGATGCCATAGTCCGCAATATGATGCATTTCCCATGTGCGTATCTGCACCTCGATCGGTTGCCCTTTTGGTCCCATTACGGCTGTATGCAAAGATTGATAGCGGTTAGGCTTGGGTAAACCAATGTAGTCTTTAAACCGTCCTGGGATCGGACAAAAATGATCATGAACGATCGCCAAAACTCGATAGCATTCGTCTTTAGTATTGACGATTACGCGGACGGCTTGGATATCATAAATCTCGTTGTATTGCTTTTGCTGGCGTTCCATTTTGCGATAAATGCCATACAGATGCTTTGGGCGACCACTAATTTCAAAATCATCTATCTCCATCGCCACTAAGCGATCGCGCAAAACACGAGTCACTTCCACTAACTGCTCTTGGCGACTCTCACGCGTCTCCGTAACCAGAGACTCCATCATCTGATACTGCTCTGGCTCAATGTACTTAAAAGCAATATCTTCCAGTTCCCACTTAATCTGTCCTAAACCCAACCGATTAGCCAACGGTGCAAAAATTTCTCTAGTTTCTCTAGAAACCCGAACTTGCTTCTCAGGTTTTACATATTCTAGAGTTCGCATATTGTGTAAGCGATCGGCAAGCTTGACAATAATCACGCGAATATCTTGTGCCATTGCCAAAAACATCCGCCGAAAATTTTCAGCTTGATTCTCAGTCTTGCTCTCAAAACTCAGTTTCGATAACTTGGTCACGCCCTCAACCAATTGCCGAACTTCTTTACCAAACATTTCTTCAATCTGATCGCAGGACATCTCCGTATCCTCAACCACATCATGTAAGAAACCCGCAGCAATCATCGCATTACTGCCACCCAAATCTTTTAAAATCGCCGCCACCGCGATCGGATGCAATATATATGGCTCCCCCGAAGCTCGACATTGTCCTTCATGCAATCGATAGGCAAGGTCTAAAGCTCGACCAACCACATCTTCATTTTCTAAACTCTCCCCCCGTTGCGATTTTACCCAACAACTTCTCAACCAGTCAGGAATGCAAGCATCTACCACCGTCATACATTTCTGAGCTTTTTCATCATCTAGAGACAACTCTAGACAAGCTACTGGAGCTTCAGCCAATAATGTCATCGGAGTCATGTGTTTAATTCCGCCTTAGCAAAGATATTTATTAAGATTTCGATAACCTTATTTTAAACTTTATGTTAGTTACGCGGTTTTGTCTTTAGATTTTGGCTCAAATCTAAAGATTGCTAAATAATCATTGGATTATTTAGCTGATCGATACGCTTGCACAAAGTCAAACGATGTGCGTCAACATCCCAATGCACATGATCAAAAATCTTGCGTAAGATATAAAAGCCCCTCCCGCACTCCAAGTCATGACAAGGCGTCGGATCGTCTGAACAGCCACAATCTTGAAGATCATTCCCTTGATCAGTAATCACCCACCAATACATTTGCGAAACTATTGAAAATTTGATGGTGATTTGCTTGTCTGGATCGAGTCCATTGCCATGTTTTACGGCATTCACTAGAGCTTCTTGCAAACCTAATCGTATTTCTGGATGCCAATCACACGGCACTTCATCTAACAGCAAGTCCAACACTGGCGCGAGATAAAGGGTTGAAGTAAAACTGAGGTTACTCCACTTACGTCCAACTGGACGGACAGGTGTCACAATCACGTCCTCTTAGCTCCTCTGAAATAACTGTTGAATAACTGCTACTAAATTCACGATCGCAACACAAGCAATAGAATATATACAACATATACAGATACTATTCTAGCGAAAAAATCCTTTCCTAAAGTCTTTCTTAAGAAATATGACCTTTACGCAACGACAAACTTCTCCCTTTAATCCCACCGAAAACACGCGCACAATGGGCAAGGGGATGCGTGCTGCCATTTTATTTTTGCTAGGCATATTGGTACTGGTAGGGATTTTAGGCGGGCGACTTTTTTATTTGCAACTGATCGAAGGCGATCGCAATCAGCAGCTCGCCGAAAATAATCGGATCAGATTAATTGCCAAGCCACCTGAGCGAGGACGGCTTTTTGATCGCAAAGGTAATATTTTTGCGTCAAGTCGCCTTGCTCATGCGGTTTATCTTTGGCCGATCGCTCAGCCTAAAGACAAGTGGCAAACAACTATTGTTCGTCTAGCTGAACTAATGGGCGTTTCTGCTCAAACTATCATGGACAAACTTGAACAAGAGGGTTACAACTCACCGAACCTTGTACGCATTTCTACTGCGATTAATGCCAAACTGGTGACACTGCTTTCTGAACACAGCCTCGAATTAACAGGCGTAAAAGTTGAACCCGAAGCTGTGCGCTACTATCCCAATGGTGATGTCGCCGCCCATGTACTAGGCTATACAGGTGAACTAACTGCCGAAGAATTGCCTAAGTTGCGGGAAAAAGGTTATCGCCCTGGAGATGTAATTGGCAAATCGGGTGTGGAATATGCTTTTGAAAATATGCTGCGTGGTGAATGGGGGGGGCAACAGGTAGAAGTCGATGCTTTTGGGAAAGTATTGCGAATTTTGGGGCAGAAGCCACCGAAGGCGGGTAATACAGTTCGACTGACTGTTGACTTAGATTTAGAAAAAGCAGTTGAGAAAATTTTAGGCGAGCAGCAAGGCGGTATTGTGGCGATGAATCCTAACAATGGCGAGATACTTGCCATGGTTAGTCATCCTGCTTTTGATCCCAATCTATTTTCAGGCAAAATTTCCGAAGCAGTATGGAAGCGATTGCAAGAAAAAGACCATCCTTTTGTGAATCGGGTCTTACAGGTTTATCCACCCGCTAGCACTTTTAAGGTGGTGACGATGACGGCAGCTCTGGAAAGCAAAAAATTTACATCAAGCGATGTACTTGCGACTTATCCATATCTTGATGTGGGCGGTTTCCAGTTTTGGGATCACAACAAAGCTGGATTTGGCACAATTGGCTTTTATGAAGCAATGGCATATAGCAGCAATACTTTTTTTGGACAAGTTGGGATGCGCGTAGGTGAGCGCAGTCTCGCTGAATGGGCACATAAATATGGCTATGGTGAGTATTCGGGAATCGAAATTAAAGAGGAGGAAACTAAAGGTACTGTCCCTGATCCAGAATGGAAACAAAAAGTCGTTGGCGAACCTTGGTATGTTGGCAACACTCTAAACATGTCGATTGGACAGGGTGATGTGCAAGCCAATCTAGTTCAGGTTTCGATGATGACATCGGCTGTGGCTAATGGTGGGTTTAAGATTAGACCGCATTTTTTGCTTGAAGATAGTGAAGCAAAGGAATCGAGACAGTCTCTAAATATGTCGGCAACTACTTTAGAAGCTTTGCAAAAGGCTCTAAAATCGGTGTTTGATTTTGGGACAGCCTCGTCTCTAAATTCGGCAGAAATCTCGATGGCGGGTAAGTCGGGTACGGCTCAAGACCCACCGCGAGCAAATCATGCCTGGTTTACAGTCTATGCCCCTGCTGAGAAGCCTGAAATCGTAGTGACTGTATTTGCGGAAAATGCGGGTGGTGGTGGTGGTAGTGCGATCGCTGCTCCTTTAGCAGTCCAAACTATCGAAGCCTATATGCAAATCAAAAATAAGCCCAATTCTCCTATTAATCCACCAGTTCCTGCCGCGGTGCAGAACTAAAAGCCAAAAAAGTGTGAGACGGCGTGGAGCGCCGTCTCACACTTTTTTGGCTTTTATGTCCTAATAAGAATGGCAATAGCCATACAAAAAGATTTGTGAAATCCACCTCAAAGTTATGGCATTGATGGTCAATCTGTGGTATCACTTACCAGTATTATTTTTTTGATTTTCTCTGAGATGACTTGAGACAACTTTAAAGTATTGTAATTTGGCATTTTGGTTTGGCTATGATAAGCGCGCGTAAATAATAGAGTGAATAGGGTCGGCATATGATGCAAAATACAAATAATCAACTTACAGATAACAAAGATCAGTTTTATATAACTCAAGACGTTGATGCTTATACAGACAACGTTGATCACTTGATGGACGATCTGTTTGGGGAGGTCGAAAATACATTACATGTTGATTATGCAAAGCAGCGATCGCGTAATCAAAAAAATGGGCAAACTAGAAAACCTTCAGTCCCCTATGCTTCGGTAAATTCATCAAGCTCAGATATAGTAGCTCTTTCTAGGATCGAGCCGTCCGAAAGAGATATCTCAACCTCCAAGGATACTGTTAGTATTACCAAGCTTAATCTTGCGGATATTGCCCTACCACCAATATCTAAACAAGATGTTCTCTGGATACAACCCTACATCATGCGGAATCCAGAGCCGTCTGGTCAAATTCCGCCCCCAGCAGCTGAGCCTTTACTCCCAAAACATAGCTTACTAGATCGCGTCTTGTTGGTTGCAGCTTGTAGCTCTGCCCTAGTAGCGGCGGTAATGTGGACTGTTAATCATGGCATTTGGATCGGTCGTCAATCGACTGCGATCGCTCAAGTAAATCCTAAAAATATTGCTGAAAGTAAAGCCTTTGGGGAAGAGATTCGGCGAATGTTGTCAGAAGTAGTCAATAAAAATCGCGCGATCGCCACTAATCCCAACAGCACAATTCCTGTTGGCAGCAATATACCGATGATGGCAGCGCCCTTAATGAGTATGGGTATGCAGCAACCAATGTATGTGCCTGTATATCAGCCACCCAATCTTAATGGAGTCAATATGCCTTCGCCATTAGCTCTGCCGCCTGCCACAGCTAATGGCGGGATCGATGTTACTAATTCTAATTCGCCCCCCATTAATCGTCCAAATTTAGGATCGGCTCAGGTTGCCGCTGCTGTGCCTGTGCCGTCATATACGTTGATTGGTGTCCTTGATTTAGGCGATCGCTCGACCGCAATGTTTGACATCAATGGCTCCGTCCAATCAATTGGGCTAGGGCGAGCGATCGGCAATGCAGGCTGGACATTATCTCGCGTCAGTCAACAAGAGATAATCCTCAAACGTGGCAAAGAAACCAAAACAGTATTTGTTGGGCAAAAGTTCTAACTAAAAAACCAAAAACGATTGTGTCGCGCTTTGCGCGACACAATCATTAATTAAGGAGAAAATATGGGACTGTTAGAGGATATATCGCGCTTTTTAGAAACAAGACTAGAGGAGTTCATTCGTAATAACCCTCAAATTGAACTGCAAATCCTTGAAGATAAGCTGCGTCAACAACAACAAGAAATCGCTAAGTTAATCGTTAATTCCAAACAAGAAGAAAAAATTCTCCAAGATCGTATCCTCGAAATTGCTGAAGAGATTCGGATATGGCACGATCGCACTGTCAAAGCTGAGTCATTTGATCGCCCCGATTTGGCTAATCCTGCAAAAGAACGCGAAGCCGCACTCTTAAGGCAAGGAAACCAAGTTTGGGCGCAAATGGAGCTTGTCAAAAAAAGGGCGCTCGATAGCCAAACTCTGCAAATTCAGATCCAAGATCGCCTCAAGGAGGTGCAAGCCAAAATCGCTGAAGCCGCTAAAACTGCAAAAGCAAAACCGACCGCTAGTACTCCATTGAACTGGGATAATCTTTACACGCCACCCTTTCGTGATCCCAATGACAAGCTAGAAGAAACTTTCCGCCGTTGGGAAATGGATGAAGAACTTGATCGCCTCAAACGTAATATGGATAAATGAGTAGAAGATGGAATTCTTTAGTTTTCAACAAAATTTGTAGCTCTTCATGCTAGTATAGGAAAGCATCAAAAATGTATCGGGATGTAGCGCAGCTTGGTAGCGCACCACTTTGGGGTAGTGGGGGTCTTGGGTTCAAATCCCAACATTCCGATTTAAGATCAAAAAAAAGCGAATGAGCTTAGCTCATTCGCTTTTTTTGATCTTAAGCTAATAATTTTTCGACTGCTGCGACAACATCCGCAGGTTGAGGGATCGTCAGATTTTCTAATCCACCATTGTAAGGAGTTGGTACATCTAAAGCCGCCAGACGTACAATCGGGGCATCAAGCTCATCAAAATAATGGTCATTGATCGAGGCAATAATCTCGGAACCAATACTAGCACAGCGCATTCCTTCTTCGACAATCACAATCCGATGGGTTTTACGCAACGATGTGACGATTGTTTCCATGTCAAGGGGCTTGAGCGAAATCAAGTCAATCACCTCAGGATCGTAGCCTTTAGCAACTAAGGTTTCGACAGCGCTGAGAACGTGATAACGCATCCGTGAGTAGGTAAGGATGGTGACATCACTGCCTTCACGAACTATTTCAGCTTTGTCGAGAGGCAACAAATATTCTTCGTCAGGAATATCTTCTTTGAGGTTGTAAAGCAAAACGTGTTCAAAGAAGAGAATTGGGTTGTCGTTGCGAATTGCTGACTTTAATAAACCCTTGGCATTGTAAGGCGTGGAACAAGCCACCATTTTGATGCCAGGGACAGCTTGAAAGTATGTTTCGAGGCGTTGTGAATGCTCTGCTCCGAGGTTGCGACCGACACCACCCGGACCACGAATGACGAGGGGAATTTTAAAGTTGCCGCCAGATGTATAGCGCAACATCCCTGCATTATTAGAGATTTGGTTAAAGGCAAGTAGCAGAAATCCCATGTTCATGCCTTCGATGATCGGGCGCAAACCTGTCATCGCTGAACCGATCGCCATGCCTGTAAAACTATTTTCCGCGATCGGTGTATCGAGCAACCGCAAGTCACCATATTTCTTATAGAGGTCTTTGGTGACTTTGTAGGAGCCACCATAATGCCCCACGTCTTCGCCTAAAACATAAACGGCTGAATCACGCTCCATTTCTTCATCGATTGCTTCTCGGAGCGCGTTAAAAAAAGTAACCTCTGCCATATTGATCTATTACTTATACATAATTTATTGAGCCTAACGGTAGATTATAACTTTACAAAGCCTAAATCTCGCACTAAAAACAATGGTTATGGCAATGCGATCGCTTAAGAAACCAATAGAGATATTGCATTACACTGCAAAACAAAAAAGCCTCTCCATGCGGAGAGGCTTTTTCGGTGATGACTAGATCAATCGATTAACCGTTGATAGCAGGAGCGCTCATCGCGACAGGAGCTACATCAACAGCAGCCAAATCGAGAGGGAAGTTGTGAGCGTTGCGCTCATGCATTACTTCCATGCCCAAGTTGGCGCGGTT
>JANXUJ010000117.1 GCA_025356295.1 Cyanobacteriota bacterium | reverse complement strand
CAATTATCTTTTTATCTAAAAATTCATGATTAGTTATCTAACGGGAAAAACAAAAATATTAGCGATTGGTTTGATGAGCGGCACATCAGTCGATGGCATCGATGCAGCTTTAGTGGAAATTAACGATCGCAACGACCATCTTGAAACTAATCTAATCGCAGGACATACTTACCCATATCCCGCTGATCTGAGAGCTGAAATATTAGCGGTCTGTGCAGGCGCATCGCGATCGCTCCCACAAATATGTGAACTTGACGATCGCATTGCCGAGAGTTTTGCTGAAGCGGCGATCGCGATTATTAGCAAAAGCGATCGCCGTCCCGATTTGATTGGTTCTCATGGTCAAACTGTTTTTCATCGCCCTCCTAGTTCTATCCAAATGGGCTATACAGTTCAGCTTGGTCGCGGTGCTATGATTGCCGAGCTGACGGGGATCAAGACTGTGAGCGATTTTCGAGTCGCAGATATTGAGGCGGGCGGGCATGGTGCGCCGCTTGTGTCGATAGTTGATGCTTTGTTGCTGTCGCATCCTACTAAGCATCGCGTTTGCCAGAATATCGGCGGAATCAGTAATCTGACTTATTTGCCACCTAATGCGCCTGAAAATCAAGATATTGAGCATCAAGATCTAGTTTTTGGCTTTGACAATGGTCCTGGCAATATGTTGATCGATATGACGACCCAAAGGCTATGTGGTGAATTCTTTGATCGTGATGGGGCGATGGCTCGTCAAGGTAAGCCAGATTTAAGTGTGATCGAAAAATGGCTAGAACAAGAATTTTTTGTAATTCCACCACCCAAGTCTACGGGGCGTGAATTATTTAGCGCTGATTATTTAGAAAAATGTTTAAGTGAATGTCAGGGTTTAACTACTTACGATATGCTGGCTACGCTCACCGAATTTACGGCGAGGGCGATCGCGAAAAGTTATCGTGATTTTTTACCTGTATTTCCTGATCAAGTCATAGTCAGTGGTGGTGGCGGGCACAATTGTTATCTAATGGAGCGCTTACAAAATTTGCTCGCTCCTGCGATCGTTATGCGTACTGATGATCTAGGCATAAGTAGTGATAGTAAAGAAGCGATCGCCTTTGCAGTATTAGGATATTTGCGAATCAAAGAACGCTTTGGCAATTTACCCAATGTCACAGGTGCAAAGCGATCGGTTGTATTAGGTAAAATTTATCAATAGCAATATTTTCAACACTACATTTTACAGGTATCGAGCAATGTCAAATAAAGATGCCATCATTAACGAGTTGCAATATATTCCCGAATCTAAACTATCTGCTCTATATGATCTGATTCACTATTTTCGCTTGGGAATTAATAGTGAGATAGAGCAAGAATCTAATGAAGATTTCGCAATAGATCAACATCAATGCTTAAAAACCATACAAAAAATTAAACTGGAAGGTTTATCAGGCTTTACTGAGATTAGTGATGTAAAAACTTATATTCAAGATTTAAAACATGAAATTAGTTAAAGATGATGACTATAAACGTAAAGAACGCAAATTCTTTAAAAAACGTCCTCACTTAACTGACAAGTATGGAGAAGTTTTAGAAAAGCTTAAAACTAATCCATTTGATCTATCACTAAAAACACATAAATTAAAAGGCGATCTTAGCGAATTTTATGCCTGTAGTCTGACCTATGAATACCGTATTATTTGTGTTTTTCTAGTCCAAAATGAGACGATAGTTTTAGTCGATATTGGTAGTCACGATGAAGTTTATTAATGCCAATAAAAAAGGGGGCGCGAAGCGCCTCCTTTTTTATTGTTGAGAAGCTTTAAGCTGCTGCTTCTTCATCGCCTGTGACGATCGCTTCATCTTCGACATAAGCTTCAGCATCTTCAGCCGAAACTTCATACTCGATGTCTTCGATGTCGCCATGACGACCTTCATAGATTGCGTCAGCAAGCTTACCGACAATCAACTTGATCGAACGAATCGCGTCATCATTGGCAGGAATCCCAATATCAACACTATCAGGATCGCAATTAGTATCCAAAAGAGAAACAATTGGAATCTTCAACTTTTGGCATTCTTGCACAGCGTTATACTCACGCTTGTGGTCAACCACGATCACGATGTCGGGTGGCTTACGCATGAGCTTGATGCCGCCAAGATACTTGCGGAGCTTTTCCATTTCACGGCGGAGTGTGGATGCTTCCTTTTTAGGAAGGCGATCGAGTGCGCCACTTTCGTCACGGCGTTCGAGGTCTTTGAGACGCTCGACACGGGTTTTGATTGTTGTCCAGTTGGTGAGCATTCCACCCAACCAACGTTGGTTAATGAAATAGCTACCGCAACGAGCCGCTTCTTGAGCGATTAGACCCGCAGCTTGACGCTTTGTGCCAACAAATAATACTTTTTTGCCTTGTTCAGATGCTTGACGCAAATAAACATAAGCTTCTTCGAGGTATTGAGCAGTTTGAACGAGGTCAATGATGTGAACACCATTGCGCTCGGTGAAGATGTAAGGCTCCATCTTCGGATTCCAACGACGGGTTTGATGCCCGAAGTGAACTCCTGACTCTAGCAATTGGGCTAGGGTTACGACTCCCATTTAAGTTTTCTCCTGTGTTCGGGTTTATCTTTACGCTTGAGATGGAATTTAGTAGTTATTGAATATCAGTATCAGTAACTCTAAACACCCGAAACCTCAAACGTGTGTTTTTTACAGCCTATCTAGGATAGCGCATAATGTGCTTAATTGCTGACATTGTTAGAGCATCGCCATTAGTTCAATCGGTAATCCATCAGGATCGGCGATAAAGGCAACTTGGTAAGTGCGATCGCCAATTGTTTGTTCTCTAGTCGGTAACAGCAATTTGACTCTACCTAATTTATTCACTAAATCTTGTAAAAAGGATTCTAGATCCTCCACATGAAAAGATAAATGATAGTAACCCACATAATGCTCATCACTAAAAGGATCGGCTATATTTTTAGGCTCAGGCACTTGGATTAGTTCGATATATGTGCCTGAACCACGCATCCAGCAAGCAAGCGTGATCC
Source organism: Cyanobacteriota bacterium (assembly GCA_025356295.1). GTDB lineage: Bacteria > Cyanobacteriota > Cyanobacteriia > Pseudanabaenales > Pseudanabaenaceae > Pseudanabaena. The sequence continues at coordinate 7,735 of JANXUJ010000117.1, read as the reverse complement.
CTGCTGTGAAACGCTCGGTTATTTCAAAGCCTAATGCTTCATAAAAGGCGATCGCTTGAAAAATATCAGCCGTCTTAATCGAAGTGTGATGATGTTTCATGTCGCGGCATTTTTATGTTTTTTGGGTTTTAGTAGAGATTCCTTCGTGACGCACCAGACAAAGTGCGGTAGAGAGAGCATTCTTTTCCAGCGCCAGGGTTCTTGATAGAGTCGATATAGCCACTCTAAATTATTTTTGCCAAACCATTCAGGAGCGCGAGTTTTGTTGCCAGACCAAATGTCAAAACTACCACCAACTCCAATCCATACAGCATTTGGGCAAAGATGGCGATATTGCTGAATCCATAATTCTTGACGCGGCACGCCTAAACCCACAAGGATCAGATTGGGTTGAGAACTCTGCAAATGTTCGCAAATTTGCTGTGCGATCGCATCATCAAAATAGCCGTCATACATTCCAGATATTTTAATATCTGCCCATTTTTGCCGCCAACCTGACACCACAGTCTCGACAACCTTAGGAGCGCCGCCAATCAAGAAAATCTGCCACTGATTTTCAGCCGCAATCTGCACAACTTGCTCAGATAGTTCAATCCCAGGACAACGATCAATTTTTTCACCTTGCGATCGCAGATACAGCACAATTCCCGAACCATCGGGAACTACCAGATCGGCTTGTTTAATTACATTTGCCAAATCCTGATTTTTGCGAGCTTGCATTGTCATTTCAGCATTGATAGTCACGACATGTGTACCTTGATGAGACTGCAAGCGCTGGGCAAGCCAATCACGATAATTCTTATGAATATGAACAGGCAGTCCAAGCACATTTAGCTGACGCAAGGGATTTTCTCTCCAGATATATGATTTAAACCTAGAAGCATGGGTCACCCGCGTAGCGAGCGATCCATGCTTCATTAAGCTTATCGTGGGATATGGCGATCAGATCGTCTGATATCTTGACCTTCAATCAATGTATGTATCCGCCATGCATCATCAGTATCAGGAAAATCTAGACGGTAATGAGCGCCACGACTTTCTGTCCGAAACAACGCCGATCGCATTAATAGATGAGCATAATCCGCCAAGTTGCGAGTTTCAATCCATAATCTTGATGGTTCAGCAATTTGCTCCAACTCATCTCGCCATGTAGATATTTGAGGCAGAGCGATTTCTAGTTCAGACTGAGTCCGACAGATGCCAGCCGCTTGCCAGCTGAGATTTTGAATAGCAGATTTAATAGTTTGAATAGCAGCGGTGTTGTCGCGATTGGCTGAGAATAACTTAGAAGCGATCGCGTTAGCAGAAACTAAGTCAAGATTTTGCTGAGAATTTTGCTGAGAAATTTGTGCAGCACAGACCTGTTCAGCCAATCGCTCACCGAATACAAAACATTCTAAAAGAGAATTACTCGCCAATCGATTAGCGCCATGTACGCCCGTACTTGCCGTTTCACCGACAGCATATAGTCCTGAGATAGAAGTCGCTCCATAAGAGTCAGTTACAATACCACCCATGCAGTAGTGAGCCGCTGGAGTCACAGGAATGGGAGTAGAAAATATATCAATTTGCCATTGTTGACAGATTTTGATGATGTTCGGGAACCGATGCGCGATCGTCTCTTTGGGAATTGGTTTTAAATCTAGAAATACAGTCGGTTGATTAGTTATTTGCAGATGGGTAAATATAGCGCGGCTGACCACATCTCTGGGCGCTAATTCGCCTTTAGGATGGTAATTGAAGGCAAAGCGATCGCCATTGCTATCAACTAAATGCGCTCCTTCGCCGCGAACTGCTTCGCTAATTAAAAATCTAGGAGCATTGGGTACGGCTAGCGCTGTGGGATGAAACTGCACAAATTCCATATCACGAATCACGGCTCCTGCTCGCCACGCGATCGCCACGCCATCACCCGTACTTGATGGTGGATTTGTGTTTTGAGAAAACACTTGAGCGCCGCCACCAGTCGCTAAGACGACTATGGGCGAGGTCAGACAGCTAATTTCTTGACTTTGATCTGCATTTTGATCTAGATAAAAAACACCATTACAACGACCATGATCGAGATATAAATCTAAGACTAGAGTCGTACTCAGGACATGAATATTCGGATGCTGAATTACGGCGGCAGCAAGTTTAGAGACTAAGGCTCTACCTGTAGTATCAGCAGAGTGTAAGACTCTACGCCGAGAATGCGCTGCCTCCAAAGTGAGGGCTAAATCGCCATTGAGTAAGCGATCAAAATCAACACCCAAAGCTAAAAGTTTTTGAATCTGTTTGGGTGCAGCATTAACCAAAACTTCTACAGCATCTGGTTCGCATAAACCTACACCTGCCAATAATGTATCCTTGCCATGAAACTGAGGAGAGTCATCTTTATCGACTACAGCCGCGATTCCACCTTGCGCCCAGTCACTCGCTGAAACTAACAAGTTATCTTTAGTCACCAAACCAATCTGCCAGCTTGGAGCCAAATCTGTAAGACAAAGGGCAGTATAAAGACCAGCAGCACCACTGCCTACGATTAAAGCATCAAACCTTGTTTGGTTCATGTCAAGTGTCAAGAGATATTAGATATAGCCTACCCTAAGGTGTGGTTGTCACTGTCAGGACTTGTGGAGGTGTGGCATCAGCAGGATAGAGAAAATCAAACTGAACAACTCGGCGATCGCTAGGTGGCATCGTTAGAGTCACCAAAGGTTTACCACGTTCACCACGCCGCATGACTAAATGCACATAGCGAGTTTGTGCCAAGCCCTTATCATCGCGAAACTTTGCCCGAACAGAACCACGGAAAAACACATCATCAGGTTGTCCCTCAAGAAACAATGGCTCAAAAAATTGCAAGCCACCGATCGGTTTATCATATTTGATCGGATTTTGGAACGATAGAACGACAGTTTGAGTTTTGTTGGTAGGGTTATGTAATGGAAGTGTGAGGTTGTACTGCACTCCGTAATTTCCATGTGCAGAATATGCAGTGTCAGGATAGCGGACTTTGATTGGAGCCGTCTGCACTTGTCCTGTTCCCATTGTGCCGTATTGCAATAGACTCAAGCCGTAGGAATAGGATGTACCTTGCTTAGGAATAGAAAGATTATTACTGTCTTTATCTGTATTAGTTTGATCAGTTAAAGTCCCAAACCATTGAGAACCAATCTGCACACCTGCCACGCGACTATACTCGAAAGCTCCTTCTGTTAAGTCTGGCGGTGTTGGTTTGACATCACGAGGTTTAGCAAGTTCTCCATTTTTAAGGATGCTTTCCCATTCAGAGAGATTGGGAGCGCGTTCTGTTCCATCAGCCTTAAGTCGAGCATAGAGAGCCAAAGTTGCCACATAAACTGGGCGATCGCTGCGTAAACGAGATAAGCCCGATCGCCCATTTAATGGCGGGTCTAACTCTTTAACAGGAATCGGGACATTCATCAGCATTCGACTCTGCTTCGGTGGGATTATGATCTGGGCTGCGAAAATATCTTGACGGCGATCGCGCAAAATATCCAGCATCGCGCGATCGCCAGGTCCTCGATATAGCGCACCATTGTTGTTTAAAGTAAAGCTAGGTGCATCATAAAACGGCGCGTCTGGCTGACTAAGATAGCTTGCGCCTTGCAATATATCAATCGTCACGGGTTGATCAGTCGGGTTATAAGCGATCGCACCAATATACAAAGTTCGTAAATCCACTGGTGGTGGTGCTTTAGAGATATGGTGCGTGAAAATATCAAAGCGACCTTGAAAAGGAAAATTTAAATGCGCCTTCGGGTATGCCATGCCTTCAGGTGGAAAAGCCGATAGCAAAATCCCTTCTGTCTGCACGATTTCAGGACTATTACTATTCAGCATGGGTACATCGTCAAGTTTGCCCATCAGCGATCGCATTTCTTGGCGATCCAAAATTATTTTGCGCTGATTGACAACTTGAGCAATTTTGCTCCTTGAATTAGGAACATCTGCCGAAGTGGTGGATGGAAGAGAACTCAATAAAGATATTAAAAAAGCTGTCAACATTGACTTTTGGTGTTTTTTTGATAAATTTGGAAAGATTAACTTTTTTCTAGTAATACTTTTTTTAGACGCATCGGATCGCCTTTGTCGATGACTTGACCGCGCTCTAGTAAAAATGCACCATCAGCATAATCAAGCTCATTTAATCGATGTGTCACCCATAGAGCTGTGAGATTTTTTTGTTTGACAAGATCACGCACTGAAGCAACTAGATCAAGCTGATTTTCGCCATCTAACAAAGCAGTTGGCTCATCTAGTAATAAAACTTCAGCATGACGCGCGATCGCCCCTGCGATCGCTACCCGCTGTTTTTGACCACCACTAAGCGCATAGATCGGGCGGCGAATCATCTCGGCGAGATTTACGGCTTTGAGCGATGATTCGACCCGTTGTCGAGTTTCAGGATAAGTAAGATTTTCGGACACTAAGCCAAAAGCAATATCTGCACCGACTGTGGGCATTACCAGTTGATGATCAGGATTTTGAAATACAAAGCCTAAGCGATCGCTGATCGTAATATCGCCAGATTTTGGTTTGAGTAGTCCTGCTAACAGCCGCAGCAAAGTTGATTTGCCACTGCCATTAGTCCCCAATAGCATCCAAAACTCTCCCTTCGGAACTGACAAGGTACATCGGTCTAATACAGTTTCGCCTGATGCCCACGCAAAGGTCAAATCTCGAACATTAATAGCATTATCCGTAATAACAGATTGGTCGATGAGCATTGGTTAGGTTTCTGATAAACGTTAAACGTTGCAAGAGAGCGCAAAGCGCCCTCTTCTTTCTTAAAAGCTAGCCTCGGATAAAACCTGCGCCCATGTTTGCGGAAGCGCCTGATTTTTCAGAAACTTGCACAGCCGTAATTTCGCCTGTGATTACGGAAACTTTTTTACCTTCTTGTTTTTCGCAAGTTAATTCCAGAGTTTTAGGATTGCCTTCAGCGATCGCATTAGCAATCTCACGATAAAGAGCCTCAGCATTCTCTTGATCCTTGCGCTGCACGGACAAAGCGATCGGGTTGTTTTTGAGAATAATTTCAACTGTATACATCAGCATTGATCAGGTTTCCTGCTTAAAGACGAGAAATAAGATTATTGACTTCCAGTATGCCACTGCTCAGGTGATCGTGTAGAGTGAATATGCAACTAAAGAATATGCAATTATCAAGATGCAACACGAAATTTGAATACTCTAATTATTAAATTTATCCTAGATTTTGATCTCTGCGATACCGAACATTCAATAGCAAAAGATGTAGATTTATGTTCATTAGGAAAATAAGATCAAAAGTGATGTATCACAATGACTCAAATCAACCTGCAACGAGTTAGACATCTCCGTCAACAAATTATGTCTGAGACCAGTTACGCTTTCGCTGACTGGAAATTAGTGCAGGAACTGTTAGACGAACTAATGGACAATCATCAGCAATATAAGCAATTCGCACTTAAAAAGAATATCACTCCTTATTCATAATCTACTCATTTGGACATTTCTAACATTCTTTGCATTGGTTTGAGAGCCGCCTGACGAATCTGCTCATCAAGAATGATCTCAGGTGAACGATTTTTCATCGCTAGATAGACTTTCTCTAACGTATTTAGACGCATGTATGGACATTCATTACAAGCGCAATTGCTAGTTGGTGGTGCAGGGATAAATTTCTTAAATGGGTTTGTCTTTTGCATCTGGTGAATCACACCTGACTCTGTGACCACAATGAATTCTTGACGATCGCTTTTCTGCACATACTTTAATAAGCCTGTCGTTGAGCCAATATAGTCAGCATGACGTAACACATTCGCTTCACATTCAGGATGAGCAATGATGTCGGCTTGTGGATAAATTAGCTTCAGTTCAACTAATTTACGTTCCGAAAAAATTTCATGAACAATACAAGCTCCATCCCATAGCAACATATCACGCCCTGTCTGTTCGCTTACATAACGTCCAAGATTGCGATCGGGAGCGAAAATAATTGGCTGATCTTTGGGAATCTGGTTGACGATCGCCACTGCATTAGCACTGGTACAAATAATATCGCTCATCCCCTTAATCGCCGCTGAACAGTTTATGTAAGAAATCACCAAATGATCAGGATGTGCGGCTTTAAATAAGGCAAAGCGATCAGGTGGACAACTATCAGCCAGTGAGCAACCTGCATCGAGGTCAGGCAATAATACAAGTTTATTAGGGTTTAAAATTTTGGCTGTCTCTGCCATGAAATGCACGCCCAGAAACACGATCACATCAGCCTTGCAATCAGCAGCAGCTTGCGATAAGCCTAATGAGTCACCAATATAGTCAGCAATATCTTGCAGATCGGGGTCTTGATAGTAATGCGCTAAAACTACGGCGTTGAGTTCTAGTTTGAGGTCAGCGATCGCCTTAGACAGATCGATAGGGCTATGAACTTGGCGATCGCTAAGCTGATCAGGGCTTGGTGCAGTCAGGAACATAGTTTAACTCCCTAAAAAGTATTTATAGTAAAAATCATTTATTCAACATATTTAATTATAGTAGAAATCACTAAAAATATGTTTGTTCAATAGATATCCAGTAGAAGAGATCGCCTTCTCGAAACTTTTGCAACTTTTCAGCTAACTAATCGTCAAGTTTAATGGGATCACAGAGGACTACTACACCTCTAGCTTAAGCGCCAATCAGTGGCGATGTAAAATAGAAAAAGCTCAGGATAATTGTCAGGATAAAACAATGAAAATATCGATCGCTAAGTTATCAAAAGCTAAGCTATCAAGCTCAATAAGTTTAATGGGTCAAATGCTTCAGCATTACTGGAAATTGGCGATCGCTTTATTGATGTCTTTATTGTTAGCCGTCACTCTAAATCCTTTTATTGCTAATGCTTTTGATCTGTCTGACTTATTTCGCATTTTGCCATCAGCTTTACAAGTTATTCAGCTTTCGAGTATCGGTGACAATGACGAAGTGGCGCTGGGTCGCCAAATCGATGGTCAAATCCAGCAACAAGTGCGGATTAGTGGAGATCGGGGTGCAAATGCGCTAGTTAGTCGCTTAGGACAAATGTTAGTTTCCACTAGCGATCGCCCGAATATTCCCTATACATTCCGCGTGGTCGATGACAACAATCTTAATGCGTTTGCCACGATGGGCGGCTTTGTTTACATCAATACGGGAACGATCGCGGCATCTGATAATGTCGCTCAATTAGCGAGTGTGATCGGTCACGAAATGGGGCATATCTCTGGTCGTCATGCTTTAGAACAAATGAAACAGTCAGCGATCGCGCAAGGTATTGCCACAATTGCAGGGGTTGGCGATGATCGCTTAGTTGGTATCGGTGTTGATCTGGCGCTGCGGTTGCCCAACAGTCGCGAAGCGGAGTTTGATGCAGATCGCCGAGGTTTATTAAATATCACCCGAGCAGGTTTTGCCGCTAGTGCGATGCCCGCTTTTATGCAAAAGCTGGTTAGCTCTAGTGGTGGCGGCGCTCCCGCATTTTTAAGTACTCATCCTGCCACTGGCGATCGCATTGCCGCACTCAATCAAACTATTCAAGCTAATAATCTCAATACATCGGGTGGTTTGAATAATGCTGACTATCAAAGGATTTGGCGATCGCGTTTCCGTTAAGTGAATTAGTTGCCTTAATTGATTAAGCTAAGTACCTCGACACAATTAAAAAACCAAAACCAAAATCTGTACCGCCCGCACAGCGGGCGGTACAGATTTTGGGGTTTTA
>JANXUJ010000067.1 GCA_025356295.1 Cyanobacteriota bacterium | reverse complement strand
TGTTTTTGTCATCAACGTTGGTGTCAATTAAATCTTTAACGTCCATAGAACTGAGCCAAGTATCAGCCGATGCTAATACTGTCAATAGCCCGTTATTTCTCAGCCGAGTTGGATGTCTACCATCAAAGACCACTAGTTGATCGGTGGGTGGGCGTTGGTAGCCAGTGGCTTGTACGGTTTCTTGAATTTTGCGTAGTGCCTTTTTACGTTGATCTGTAGAAGCGTCAGCAATTTGACCGATTTCGTTACTGCCTTTGCGTCCAAAGTCAGCGTTGTAAATAATCCGCCCTGGGCGATCGAGTAAATCGACAGCATCGGTATTTCCTTCCGCTAGGGTCATTGCCGCGACATTTTGATTCATTTGCATCGCCATCCGTAAGTCAATCAGGTCATAAACGCCACGGGTAATATTCTTGATATTGGGCGATTGAGAAGCGAGTAGCAAGTGAATTCCAAAAGCGCGACCTTTTTTAACAATGGTGTCAAAGATTTGGTTTAGCTCTGCGGAGATGCTGTCGTTATCTTCAAATAAAACCTGAAACTCATCAATAACGATGAGAATGCGGGGCATCTTTTTGCCATTGGTTTTGTCGCGGTATTCGGCAACCTTGGTAATATCGTTAGAGATAGATTTCCATTCGTTAGCCCGAATCTGGAACTGCTCGTTGACTTTACGCAGGACGCTCAAACCAAATTCGCGATCGCTTTCAATGGAAATAACTTTGGCATGGGGTAAGGCTTTTGTCAGATCGAGATCGTTAGAAGAGCCAGAGTCTTCACCGCGATCGGGATCGACATAGACTTGAAATTCTACGCCTTCTTTGAAGTCGAGGAGATATAGTTCCAATTCGTCAGGTGCATAGCGCATGGCTAACCCGTTGATGATGCTGTGCAAGGTGTAGCTTTTACCTGCCCCTGGTTTACCAAATAGCAGTGATTGACTTACTTCTAAGCCCTTGGGATTTTGCCCTAACCAAAATTCTAGTTTTTCTCGCGCACCTGCGACACCGATCGCAGTTCTAATTTCTTTGCGGCTATCGGCTGTCCATAATGTTTCTGGATATAGCTGCGAGAATGCAACCGTATCAACTTTGACTTCACCACTCGCTTTGCTAATCATGGCGGTGAGTTGGTTAAAGCGATCGCTTTCGGGCGGCTTATCCAAAGTCGCATAGCAAATTATCGGTGCTTCGGGAGACTCATACACAAATAGAGGTTCGCCATTGTAAGTTTTGTCGGCAGGGCGCAGTATCTGACAATGTGCTTTGAACAGGTCGTAGTTAAAGTTACGCGGTTTCTCTAAGGTTTCATCAATGTGAATGATCATGTAAACTCCAGCCTTTGCGCCTGTTTCTAGCAAGCTGTTGAGATATTCAAAAGAACGGGTATCAAACTTTTTTGGGAAATCGGCGATAAACAAGTAGCGATAGGCTTCTTGAATGACTTCGGCAGCGGCGTTGTATTCTTCGATTGTGGCAAAGTCGCGACTGAGATAGTTTTGGATGACTTCTTCAATATGAACTATCAGCTTGTGTAATTCTTCTTGAATGTCATCGCTGGTGGTGTAAATCCGTTTACCGCGTATTTCTTCGGGCAAGCTGGTTTTGAATGGGAAAGTGTCACCCATGCTGACGGGATCGATGAAAATGCCTTGTAGTTTTCGGACTGGGAAGGTGGCGATGGCACGTAAGGCGATCGATTCTAGTGCGGCAGTTGCAGCTTGTTTGGTTTCAGGGCTATTGGAGAAGATCGCAATATGTCCAGATCTCTTTGCTTGTGATGAAGAACGGCATTGCATTAACAAAGGAAGTTCATCAACTCTAATGTCAATTTCTTCTTTTACAAATACCGCCTCCACAGTATCTCTACATTGCTTTAAATCAACTGAGTAAGAACTTTTTGGAGTCAAAAGTCTTGATAACGTCCCAACTCGAATAAGTAAAGGAGCAATACCTTCCATTCTAGGACTGTAGTTATTACATACATATTCACCCAACCACCTTTTATCTTGCCAATCACGAGTCATCTGCCAAGAAGGAATACGAGAATTGTTCATCCCTCCATTATCATCAAACGCAATTATACGATCTAACAAAAAATATGTTGTTTGAATCAACTGTGCAGATTGAACTAAAACATCAAGAAACTGCTGTGATAAAACTTTATCCACTCTAGTCTTGAATAGTTCAATAAAAGCGAAGACAAGCGCTACTTTA
>JANXUJ010000010.1 GCA_025356295.1 Cyanobacteriota bacterium | reverse complement strand
CTGGGATTTATAAACTGACGACCACATTCAGCACAAATGTGATTTTGTTTTCCTTGCTTAATTCCATTTTTACGTACATGGTCTGACCCACACTTTGGACATTTCATCTTTCTTAAGTGAACTCATACTTTATTATGCAATGCCAGAAATTTTGATAGACATCGCTAGTTTGACCAACTTTTTTCATGTTAAATTCAATATAATGGGAATATACTGATTTATCATGACTAAATTTCAGACGAGTATCTTAGAAAAAGCAAAGCAGGGAGAGCCACAGGCAATCGCTGCTTTTTTAAATCGCAATCTTTTTACTTGCAACAAAGTACGGGTTGCAATATCGTACTTTGCTGCTAGTATGTGTGCATCAAATTTGAAAACCAAAAAAGTGAGAAGGCGATCGCCGTGACTGTGCAGCTTCCCCCACTTCCCGAAATCCATCATCCCAAGATTCAGGCGCTTTTCCAGAAGAGCGATCGCGAACTTGTGACCCTATTTCAACGACATCCTGAAGAGGGTCAATATTTTGCGGCGATTTTTTGTCGTTATGGACAAGTGTTGTATACCTTGACTAGTACTGCCACGCGATCGCCAGTGCAGTCGGACTATCTGTATGTAAAAACTTGGGAATATATCTACCACGAGATGCGCGTGCTAGATTTGCGGGTGACAAATCCGCGTCTATCGTTGCAAAGCTGGCTCATTAATATTGCCGCGATGATGATTAATCGTGCCGAGATGCCCCCTGTTGAAGAAATTCAATATTCGCTTAAAGACACACCGCCCGTGTTTTGGTGCTACCTTAATCAAGCCCTAAATCAAATGACAGGCAACCTACGTCTGATACTATTATTGTCTCAAACTTTTCAGTGGAGTCATACGCGCATCGCTGCTTATTTACATGCTGAAGGCGAAAACATCTCTGCTAGTGATGTTAAGCAACTTCTAATCAAGGCTTATCACGCGCTAGAAGAAGCCCTTCCTGAAGATATCCGAGACATTTACCTAGCCCAAACCGCCGCCGCTATCGCCTGAGGTAAAGATCATGCAAACATTGAGTCCCACCATCTCCCCGACCATTCATTCCACCATCTCCCCAACAGTCACTAAGCCAGAAGTCACTAAGTTAGAGACTAGCTTTTTGTCTGCGATCGCCCAGTCTCCAGTCTTACAAATATCTCTGTCGGGTATGGATGCGAGCCTCAATGATGAGCTTGATCGTTATCGCCATTGGCAAGCAAATGGTCAGACCATCTCTTATCTCAATCCATTTAGACCGCGCGCTGTCTCTACGCAGTCGATTTGGACTTCGCCGAATATGCTCTTGTCTGAGACGCTATCACCGATCGCTTCATCGATCGAAGCACATAGCGATCGGCGTACGATTCAAATGCCTGTGATGCCACCGATCGCACAATCACCAAATATTTCCGCAGCAGAATTACATAAGTACACAGGTCAAAATCTTGACAGCCTAGAAAATGTAGGACTAGACGAGGCTCCACCTTATATTGATTTCGGGATGGGAATTGATTCGCCAACTATGGCAAAAATACCTGAACCTGATGATGATGAGATTTTGCAAAGCTTTGCTGATGATTATGCAAATGACTATCAAAACTCGATGAATCAAGAGACTGAGTTCTCTACTTTCAACGCACCACCGAAGCAGAGTGCATTACGCAGTTTGATGAATCCTGTGGGGATTATTTCACTTCTGTTGCTGCTCGGCTCTAGTGCCGCGATCGGTTATTTATTGGTTGATCCATCGGGTGTAATGAAATTTTTCAAGCCTGATGCTCGTCCTAAAACAGCTCAAGCGGATAGCAAAAATGAAGACTTAGGTAAAGATATTAATTTGCAAAATCCGCAAAAAGCTAATGATTCAGGTGTGCCTTTTGTACCTTTTGCGGGAGATAAGACTCAATCAACTCAAGCGACCAGTGGACTAAATTCCAATAAAACTAACAACAAAAACAATAAAACGCTAACTAATCCTGCTCTGAGTAGCAATTCTTTTGTATCGAGTGCGCCATTGCGAACTGTACCATCAGCTGCATTTCCTTCGATTTCAATTGCACCATTACCACCTGCTCTAGCTCCTTTAGATAAAAGCTACGATCCACCTGCTCGTAAAAGCTATGAAGCCCCGCCAGACTACAGTGAGCCTGCGCCGCGCAAGGCTTCCAGTCGTTCTCCTAATTCAACACGAGCAGCAGCTACTCCAACTCTGACCAACAATGCACCTGCAACATCACCAGCGACTGCTTATGTTGCCCCGATTACTCCTGTTGATGTTGCGCCCAACCCTGCCAATAACAGTAATCCATCAGTGAAGTATGCGGCTCCTTTGTCATCGGCTCCTGCGTCAAGCTATCGAGTGGTAGTTGAAAATGGCTATGCTGCTAACGCCCAGCAAGTCGAGCGCGATGCCTATGTGCGTCCTAGCGATGGACAAGTCCAAGTCGGTTCGTATCGTGATCAAAATTCTGCTCAAAACCGCATTGAGCAATTGCGCCGTCAGGGTATTCCTGCCAGAATAGAATAGCTTAACTAAATAAATATATGCAACTCCTTTACAATGCGATCGCTTGCGGGTTACTTGCTGCCCTAACATGGATGGGGCTAGTGTGGATGTCTAGCGATCGCCCGATCGCATCGGGTAAGGGCTGGGTGCAGGGCGTTGGGGTGGTCGCGATCGCTAATGCTTTGATTTGGATATTGCTTGCAGGGTTAAATTTGCGGTTTATGGCGCTATGGGTAATTAGCTTCTTGGTAGTCAATGCGGCGATCGCCTATTTAGTATTTCCACTATGTGCAGAAATCAAAATTCCTAGTATTTGGGCTTTGTTGATTCATCCTGTCGCGATCGCCGTGATGAGTGTTTTGCTGGGCGGCGCTGTGGGCATTTTGTAAAGCTTATCGTTTTGATTAGGCTCTCAGAAATATCAACATGATTCCCAAAGCGAGCATTCCCACGGCGAAAACTGAAAATGCGTTGGTAAATTGTTCAGAGAATTGCATTACTTCGGCGGCGATAACTTCTGGGGTTTTGTAGCGATCTGCCCACCAGAAATAACTTAGGGTAAAGGCTATTCCTAAAAATAGGATGACCAATAAAGTGAAACTAATTAAAGGGGTATACATGAGATATTCTCCTAAATAAGTAACCTTAAAACCTAGAAGCGTGGGTCGCCTGCTTCTAGTATCATATTAAGCCATATTTTGGTGACAAAAAGCGATCGCTATCCATTCATCAATCTGTTCGCGATCGCATACTGTCAATCCTGCCGCACTCATAGCTGCTGTAATATCGGCTTCGCGATCGCGGGTATAACCTGCGGTAATTAATATTCCTGAAGGCTTTTGTAAAGCTCTATAAAACTCGGTAGCGAGAGAAATATGGACTCGTGCAAAAATATTTGCGACTATCAAATCAAATTGTCCATCAGGATAGATTTCGGTCACGGAGTCGCTGCTATCGCCGCCCATCCAATGCCCTAGCTGACTAGCACTGCCGAGGCTGCCACAAATTACTTTCACCTCTGACGTGACTTGATTAAGGCTCACTGCGTCTTCAGTTGCAGCTACAGCGATCGCATCATTATCGATCGCCAAAACCTTTGCGCCGAGCTTAGCGATCGCCACTGTCAAAATCCCTGAACCTGAGCCAAGATCGAGGGTATATGTGGTGGGTTTAACATGACGCTCTAGGAGCCGCAGACTCAAAATTGTGGCGGGATGCAAACCGCTACCAAAGGCGAGGCTATTTTGCAGATGCAAGATGATTTCTTGGGGATTGCTTGATTGATAGCTGGAGTTTGGCGATACAATCACAAAGCGATCGCTGATCCGTTTAATTAGAGAATCGTTAGAAGAAGTTTCAGTTGCTTCTATCTCAACAAGTTTTTGTGCAACCACAAAAGTTCTTAATTCAGTGGTCATATCTGTGCGATGCAGTGGCTTGAGAATAGAAGCGATCGCTTCTATTCTTTGATGAATATGCATGTCTTCTGACAAGTACATCAAGATCGTAAATGTCCATTTGGATGAGGCACCTTGATATTTATTGATTTGCATATCTGCCAGTGCGATCGCATTAGCAAGTAAAGTGCAAACCCAATCAACTGCTTCATCAGTAGTATCGAGACTTAGTTCTATCCATGACATAATGCTTGTGTCGCCCTTGATTGACTATTTCGGTTGGTGACAGGTGATGCAATGGAATGCACCACCACCTAAGAGAATATTTTTTGCTGACAGTCCGATCGCTTTGCGATTTGGGAAGTGTTTGGCGATTTCGGCAACTGCGAGATCATCATTAACAGAGCCATAGGTGGGAATAATCACGCTATCGTTAGAGATATAAAAGTTAAGATAACTGGCAGGCATGATTTCCCCTTCATTATCAAGAACTAGATGAGGGGATGGAATCTTAATCACCTTCAATTTACGACCCTTGGTGTCAGTCATTGCTTCTAACTGTTCGGCAATATCATGGAGAACTTGACAATTTGGATCGTCTGGTATCGTTGGTTGCATACACATGACCGTATGTGGCGCAATAAAACGGGCGATCGTATCGATATGTCCATCGGTATGATCATTGAGCAAACCCTCTTCTATCCATAGCACCTTCTCTACTCCCAAAGCTGATTTCAATCCAGATTCGATCGCGGTTTGATCCATCTGTGGATTGCGATTAGGATTGAGCAGACATTGCTTAGTAGTCAGACAAGTTCCTTCACCATCAACCTCGATCGCGCCACCCTCTAGTACCCAATCAAACTCAAAGCGAGGTATATCTAGAGTCTGGAGGATGCGATCAGCTACGCGATCGTCATGTTTCAGCAGATATTTGCCACCCCAACCGTTCCATTTAAAATGTAAAGCACCCAATTTTCCATCAGTATTTTTGACATAGATCGGTGTGATGTCGCGCATCCAGATGTCGCCAAAGGGGATGTGATGGAAGCGCACAGACAGATTACCTAAAAGCTCTTTTGCCAGTTCGGCGCTTTCTTCGAGGACTAATATCTCTAGCGCTTCTGATGTGGCGATCGCTTTGGCAAAAGCGACAAATTCTGTTTGAACGATGTCGAGTGACTCTAACCACAGATCGCGATGGCTGGGAAAGGCTAGCCAACAAGCACTATGAGGTTGCCATTCAGCGGGCTGCATATAGTCTGAGAGATGAGGATAATCCATGTCGGTTGCAGTATTTTGATTTGATTGCCAAAAATGCAGAAAATAGTACGAAAAAGTATTATCTTAAGAGCGGTGGGCGTAATTGCTTAAGTTTAGTTTTGATTTGAAGTTTTTACAAAATTTAGTACATAATTCAGGTTAATAATCCAGATATGAATACAGTTTACACAGAGATTCGCTTACTTCTCAATTTGTGGGATATGGGGTCAGGACAAGGAAAGGTCAAGAAAAGTGAGCTTTTGCGGCGCACTTGTAAGGGCAAAGAGAAGGCGGCGATCTATCAAGAACGTTTGCAGGAGCTAGAGGCTGCTGAGGCGATCGCGGTGACGACTGAGAAGAAAAGTGTGATCATGGTGGCGCTCACCGATGTGGGCTTACAAAAACTGACAACTGGTTTGCTAGCGGATGATTTTGTGTTTGATGGGCAGTTGGTTGGCAGTCGGTTGGCAAATGCTGGTTTGAGATGGTTTCGCCAAAATCAAGGTGTGGATGCGATCGCGCCTAAATTGTTTACGGATGAATCTAGATAAATCCGAACATCTCCCGATGTCATGTTAATTATAATGCAAAGAACATACATATAGATGAGGTGCAGCCAATGGTTACGGCAATTAAGCAAACTGGAACTGTCGATGAAAAGTAGATCGCTTAGAAGCGCTGACTCTGCCATCTTTTTCATTTTTGACTAAGATGTTAATAGATAGCTTAGTTTGTCCATTAATCAATTTAGCATTCATAAAATTTACCTTTAGCGATCGCATTGGTTACGCTGCTTTATATTATGACACTGCTGAATGATTCTCGGCATATGCGATCGCCTTTTACTTGTTGATAGGTTTATGAGTATGGCGATCGCTGAATTTTGAAGAATAATTCTCAATTTCTTTCTAAGTTAATCTTGATTGCTAACTCAAACAATTTATCTATGCTGGTGTTGAAGTTATCTAAGCCAATTTCATCAAAATATTTTTCAGTAGGCATTGGCAAATCAAACGACGGTTGACGATTATTGGGACTCCAATAAGAGATTGATTTTATATCCCGAAAATTAGGTTCAAAGTCTAGATACATTCTGCCAATACTTGATTTATTCGCAAAGTTGGGTAGACATTTAGGGACTGGTAGCCACAAATAGCACTGAAATTCATAAACTTGAGAAATTTTGGAAAACCGAAACTGATTGTTTTTGCTTGGTAGAACTAATTTGAACTGACAACAGGGTTTTGTTTTCCCTCGACCATAGAACAAACTTCTTGTCTCTTTAATTTCTTTAATCCGTTTATTGAAACCCAGCATTTTTTCTCGAAGCCTCAAAATCTCGATTTTGGCTATAGGAGTAAGTTGATCGAGCGTATTGATTAACATCCTTGGTGGTGTTGGCACATCAATATCACTTTGAGATTGAGATGAAGGTTTCCCAGCCTCAACAAAAGGAATTGGCTTTAGGATAGTGAGTTCTTTACGTCCTTCGAGATAAAAGTGCAAATAAAAATCATCTGTTTGATTGAGAACTTCAAATCGAATAAACTCAAATTGCAGTAAATTATAGCGACGATCAATAAAATTATGTCGATGAAAGTCTGGCGCGATCGCAATTAGACGAATTGGCTGCTCGTAGTCTACAGAGTCTTTAAAAGGCTTAGTAGTCCTGAGTCCGTGATAATAGCGAGTAAGTTGATGAATAATGTAGCGATCGTCAGTGTTTTTTAATTCCAACACAACAAGCTGGTTAGTTTTTGTCTTGGCAAGGATATCGCAATACTCACCATTAATGCCAAATTGACGCTTAATTGGAACTAAATCCAAATCATCTAAAGAATCCCAAACAAAGTCTTCTAAAAGTCTTTCCTCTCCAAACGTCCACCCCTGTTCAGTTTTTCTCAGCACAGTCTCTAATCCTCTGATTCAATCTCATCTTCACTAAGTTCCATTCCCGAAGCAACAGGATCAAGACTGTCACTAAACTTTGTGTTTGAGTTGTAATAACAATATTTAAGATTTGTGCTAGAGACTTCTGAAACTCGTAAATCTGCATCTGAGAAATCTGTACTCTGTGCAGTAAAGGAATTTAGAACTGCCTTATTGAAATTAGTTTTACGAAAAATAGCTTGAGAGAATTGACCAGTTAGAGATGCTGATGATAAATTAGCTCCTGAAAAATTTGATGCGGTGAAAGTACCACTGAGTTTAGCTGAGCGCAAGTCCGATCCAGAAAAATTTGATGCGGTGAAATTGGCATATTGCAGTGTTGATCTCAGAAAACTAACCCCAGTAAAATCTGAAGCTGTAAAATCAGAACTACCGCCAAAACTTATGTTTTGAAGAATTGCTTTTATAAAATCCGAACCTCTACAGGAACAACCCGATAGATTAGCCCCACTTAAATCTGCATTACTAAAATTGCATTGATCAAGCCTACAATAAGATAAATTAGCTAATCGCAGATTGCAATCTTTAAAAATAGACCCTGTTAAATCAACTTTAAAGGTCGGATTCGATTTGCTAAACACAATAGCAGTAAGATTTGATCCTGTAAGAATAATTCCTTTCAAGTCAATATATTTAATTTCTTTGTCTACCATATCTACCGTCACCCCACGCAAATCTGAGCCAGAGAAATTGCGATGCCCTTGTTGATATAGTTCAAGCAAGGCTTCAAGAGTTCTTACTGGTTTAGCTGGTTGAGCCTCTGGAGTATCCTGATTTGAGTTAGTTATTTCCGTCATTCTTAAAACTAATTACTAAACGTTTCTTAGTGTTAAATTATTTTACTGATTTTTATACCACGTCTCTTAAAATAGCATTAATTTATGGTTGTTTGACAGAAATAATAAAAACGAGTTATCTTCACCATTAGCGGGATATTTGGGAAGAGAGAAGAGTCAGGGAGAAAGAGGCGATCGCTTCTACTATCTGCGAGATTTACACACTTGTCAATGTGAGAATTAGATAGGCGATTGCTGTTTAATAGCAATTATTGATTCTATTTTCTTAAGTGCTAAACTGTAGACACTTAAAACAAACCTAGCAATCAAAATGAACACATTCAATGACATATCTATTGTCGATAAGTCCTCAACGATATCAGTAACGGAAATACAGAATCAACTGAGTGAATCGATTAAACAACTATCTCCAGAAAGATTAAAAGTAGTTGCCGATTTTGCAGCCTTCTTGGCAAATGCCGAAAGCGAAGCAGCAACTCAAGAGCTATTATCAATTTCAGGACTATTAGAGCGTGTCAAACAGAATCAATCAACACCTAAAAGCCAATATGTAAATTGGAGAGCGGTGCGTTCTGATGTATGAAATTTTACTCCATCCTGACGCTCAAAAAGTCTATTCTAAAGCAGATAAAGCTTTAGCGAAAAAGATTGCTAAATGCTTACAACAATTAGAACAATATCCGCGATCGCACCCCAACATCAAAGCGCTCAAGGGAGAATATTCAAATTTATATCGCTATCGCATTGGCGATTATAGGATTATTTATTCAGTTGAAGATGAAATAGTGCAAGTGTTTGTTGTAGCGATCGCTCATCGTAGTAAGGCTTATGAGATATAGGATATAGATTGCCAATTAAAGGAATGAATATGCGATCACTATTGATGTTTACTCATTAGCCTAAGATATTTTGGAAGAGTTGAAGAGGATGGGAAAAAGTGCGATCGCTATTTTATTTAAAGATGCTCCTGCTGAAAGCAGGAGCATCTTTGCTTTTAAACTGCAACTGCCACAGGGCTATCCATCTTCTTCAATTGTTGAACTAGCAAGCTGAGGAATAGACCAACATCGGTGACAACACCAACTGACTCAACCGAACCGCGATCAGATAGCTTGGTCACAACCGCAGGATTGATATCCACACAAACCATCTTCACACCTGCAGGAGTCATGTTACCGACACCAATAGAATGCAGCATTGATGACAGCATCAAGATCATATCTGCGCCGCGAATTTGTTCGCTATAGAGGAGTTGAGCTTCGAGCATATCCGTGACCGTATCTGGAAGCGGTCCATCATCACGAATAGAACCAGCGAGTACAAAAGGAACGTTGTTGGTCACACATTCATACATCACGCCGCTCTTCACAAACCCAGCCGCGACTGCTTTGTGGATGCTGCCATAACGACGGATGGAGTTAATCACTTTCAGATGATGACGATGTCCACCTTTGACGCTGATACCACGTTTGAGATCGACTCCGAGAGACGTTCCCATTGACGATTGCTCCATATCGTGAACTGCGATCGCATTACCACCGAGCATCGACTGCACATAACCTTCACGAATTAAATAAGCAAGGTGAGGAGCGCCACCTGTATGCACCACCACAGGACCACAGGAGATGACTAACTTACCACCGCGATCGCGGATTTGGCGAAGTTCCCAAGCAATCTGTTCGACCACAAGTTCCACGCGGCGTTCGCTCGATACACCCGCACCCATGAACGAGAACTCTTCTTTTTGGACGTTATTTCTCGCTTCGGGCTTACGCACAGTCCGCACACCGTCATAACCAACAACTACGCGATCGCCGACTATGAGATCGCGCAACAGCTTACAGTTTGCTGTGCCATCGGGACTAATAGCGATCGCGGCATCCATACGTTGATTAGTACAACGAATCCATTCACCATTCACACAGGCTTCAGTTGGATAAATCGTACTCACATAGAAGTCGTCAGGACCGACTCCATCTTGCAACACAGGCTCAAGCTTTGCATCAGATGTATCGCGATCTTGTAAAACTGCGCCGATTTCGATCAGTTCGCCCATGATCGTTTCCATCAGATCATGAGATGGTGCAGAGATGCGAATCCTAGCGATAGAAGTGCTTTGTCTCTGCTCACCGAGGCTAAACTCTAATACTTGAAAGCTGCCGCCATTGTCAGTAACCAGATCGAGCGCACGATTGATAATGCCTGAGTCAAGCAAATGTCCTCTGAGTTCGACAATGCGTGCTTCAACTCCACTTGGTTCAATGGCAACTTGCTCATTTGCAATCGGAATTTCAACGCTTCGTAAAGTCAAGCATTTAGCCGCACCGCCTGCTTTGAGAAACTCAGTTAGCGGAGTCTCGATTACATTAAAACCACAATTAGTAATCTGTTGTTTTAAGCGATCGCTGATTTTATTCATCACCACATTACGATCGACATTCACTGCATTACAGGCGAAGTTAACTGCATCCGCTTCTTCGATCACAATTCGCTTATCCGCAGGAACCCGCATCTCAATCAAGCGATTGGAATAGGAATCGAATGCAGGTGGATAATAGAGTAAATAGCCGCCAGTTAAAGGACAAAAGCAAGTATCAAGATGATAGAAACGATTGTCGATTAAACGCAACGAGAGAACCTCCACATCTAGCCATTTGGCAAGATAGGGATGCGCGTCAAGCTCGGAGCGAAAACCATAACCAGCCCATAGCCAACCACCCGCGCGATCGAACAAGGCATCGCCAGCGCCTTCAAAAGGTAAATCCTTAGGCAGTTCAAATACGGTGAAGCCATTAGCCTCAAACCATGCTTTAAAGTATGGCTCTTCGCCTTGACGCTCTTTATGTAAAAAACGGCTCAGCACAGCTTTATTGCCCAATACTAGCCCTGCATTTGCGGTAAACACCATATCTGGCCAGCCCTTTTCGGGTGTCACGAGCTGCACATTGACTAAACCCTTAAGGACTTCATAAAGTTTTTGCCATTGCACCACAGCGCGATCGCGGCTCGACTTATGGACATTACCCTCCATCCAAGGATTGATCACATAGTCCACATCATAGTGATCAGGCGCACACATCAAATAATTCAGTTGGGCAGTCATAGATAACAGTAAATAATTTTTCTTTTTTGAGGGGAGAATGCAATTTTGGTCTCATCTATGCTGACAGCTACCAAAAATTGTCAAACAAAATTGTCAAACAATTGCAAAGCTGCCAATCTCTAATCATACCTAATGCCTGATATTACAACCCATTGCAAAAGTTATCATTTCTTGATAATTTCTGAATCTTGTTATTTATCATTACCAACAAGGGGGTTAAGCCACTTAGAACCAGATTTTTTGAATATTCTAATTGTCGTAGCGATCGCTAAATGAGCAATTTTTTTGAAACTCTTGCAAATACATAGCAATTAGTATAAATTATTGACAGGGCTATCCTATTCCCCCCCGTGTAGCCCTAGTATCCCCGAAATGGCAATTACTTCCGAAAGGCGTAAGCGCAAATCAGTAGACCTATAGCTATACGCTTCATATACGGTATGGTGGCTTCTGATGCCGAAGGGATATTTTGTATTTTTACAACCAAATAAACAAAAAAGAGTTTGCATCGCAAACTCTTTTTTGTTTATTTGGTTATTTAACTGTTTATTTACATTCAACTAGCGATTAGCCGCCAATTTGAGACATCGTGCGGAGATAGCTTTTCTGCTCACCAAGCCCGCGATCGCGTTCTTTAAAATTAATTTCATCTTTAAGGTTTAACAACTCACGCACCGCCATCCGCAACTCAGCAAAGTCTTGACTTTGACGGATCGCCGTTTTGAGATCAAGTTGTCCTGATTCATTGAGCAAACATGGACGCAGCCAACCATCAGCAGAGAGACGCATCCGATTGCAGCGATCGCAAAAACACTCAGACATTTGACTGATAAACCCCAAAGTTCCCTTTGAGTTAGGGATTTTGAACACATCGGCTGGACCATTGCCTTTGCAATTGCCCGTATCTAAACCATAGCGATCGCCTATTTGTTGACGCAAAGTTGCTGAGTCCACCCAACCCTTGTGCGTAAATAAACTGTCGTTACCAATCGGCATAAATTCGATAAAGCGAATATGCCAATTGCGATTAATGCTTAGAGCCGCTAAGTCTAATATTTCGCGATCGTTCACATCTGGAACCACCACCACATTTAACTTAAGCGGATCGAAACCCACTTCATGCGCCGCCAATATTCCTGCCCAGACCTTTTCCCAGAGATTTCGCCCTGTGATTTGCCGAAATACATCGCGATTAAGCGAGTCAAGACTTATATTAATTCGCCGTAAACCTGCTTCGTACAAAGGCTTAGCTAATTCACCAAGCAAAAAACCATTAGTGGTCATCGACAAATCTTCGACACCTTGCAAATTGGCGATCGCCCTCACCAAGCTCACCAAATCGCGCCTTAGTAAAGGCTCCCCACCCGTTAGTCGAAATTTCTTAAAGCCAAGCGGGATAAATACTTCTCGCAACAAAGCAATTAACTCGTCATTGGTGAGAGTCTCCTGCGCCTGAATATAATTGACCTCCGCGCCTTCAGGCATACAGTAGGTGCAGCGAAAATTGCAGCGATCGATCAAACTGATGCGAAGATAATCAACGGTATTCACAGATTGTTCTCTTTGGGGTTACTTTTGTTGTCCTGTATTTTTTTATGCAGGTATCACTTCACGAATTTCCATCGCGGCAGTCTCTTCAGAAAAATCTTGAACTTCTGCTTCTGTATCCACCGTCACTGTGAGCTTTAGACCTAAATCTTTCAGCCAATCCGCTAAGCCATAAATCGCTTCTGCACCTTGTTTTTGCAAGAGTGTTTCGAGAGTTTTGGTGTGAGTTGCGAGTTGTTCTGGAGCGATCGCTTCTGCAACATCGCTGAGAACTAATTTGAGGAGGTTGGTTTCAATGTCTAATGGTTGATGGTCTTCAAGATGAACTTCGAGATAGACTGCGGCATATTTAGTATCTTTGAGCCTGTCAATATGGTAGGGATGATAAGCGTCACTTGCTTTATAGGTTACTTGATCCACTGCATCAGTCATTATTTTGTCTCCTAAAGTCTTGCCAATAGTCTTTTGCCTTGCGAATGTCTCGATTTTGGCTGTTTTTATCACCACCGCATAACAGCAATATTACAACCGAACCGATTTGACCGAAATAAATGCGATAACCACCACCATAATCAATTCTCAGTTCATATACGCCATCATCGACAGGTTTGCAGTCACCGATATTTCCTAATTTTAAGCGATCGAGCCGTTGTTCGATTCTTACCTGTGCGCGAATATCTCGCAGTGCATTAAGCCATTCATCAAAGGGAATTTTGCCTTCCGAGGTTGTGTATTGTCGAATTTCTCTAGGTTGTGTGGTCATTTATGATTTTAATGTTTCTGCTACTTTATATTGGCAATATATTGCCAATCTGTATTTAGTCATAAAAAAGTCAGAATCATGGATTAAGCAGATTTTTTATTTTTCAGAGAAGCTTACATCCATCTGAAAAAACGCTATAGCTATATGATAAGAAAATAATTGATCAAGATGTGTTAAATCATGACCTCACAGTACGCCTATATACGCGGAGAGTTTCTCCCCCTCGAAGATGCCACGATTAGTATCCGCACTCACGCATTTTTATATGGTACGGCTGTTTTTGAAGGTGTGAAAGCGTATTGGCTACCCGAAGAAAATCGTATGGCTTCATTTCGGCTGCAAGAACATTACCAACGTCTGATTCAAAGCTGTCGCATTATTGGATTGCAATCTCCCCTCGATGTTGCCGCAATGGTCGATATCACCAGTGAATTATTGCACCGTAACCAATGCAACTCAGCAACATATCTTCGTCCGATTATTTACAAGTCCGATCTTCGCATTGGACCAATCTTGAAGTTCCCAAATACTCATGATGATTTCTGTTTGTTTAGTGTGCCAATGGATGGCTATCTCGATACCAGCAAAGGTCTCAAAGTCGGTGTGTCTTCATGGCGACGTTTAGACGACAATGCGATTCCTGCTAGGGCAAAGGTGAATGGCGCATATGTGAATACGGCACTCGCGAAGACCGATGGCTATGCTTGTGGTTTCGATGATGTGGTGGTTTTGACTAATGATGGTCATGTTGCTGAGGGAAGTGCAATGAATCTCTTTTTAGTAAGAGATGGAAAACTAATCACGAGTTCTGTCACTGACAACATTCTTGAAGGTATCACTCGCAGTTCAGTAATGGAGTTAGCGACCAAAGAGCTAGGTCTCGAAACGGTATCTCGGACGATTGATCGCACTGAGTTATACATTGCTGACGAAGCATTTTTTGTGGGTACTGCCACAGAGCTTGCGCCAATCACCAGCTTCGATCATCGTCCTGTCGGTGACGGAAATGTTGGCGAAATCACGAAAAAACTTCGCGACTTATATAGCAAATCTGTTCAAGGTCTACTGCCTGACTATCATCACTGGCTAACTAAAGTTTAGTAAATGCTGTAAATCCAAACTCACAAGAATATTCTTGTGGGTTTGTTGATCAAGATTATCGATTGATTTGGGCGATCGCTAATCTTGCTAAAACTTTGATCACTTCTTGCTCATCATTGAGCAAAGGCTGCAATGAGCCTATAACACTCTGATCACCCGTCTTACCGAGGGAGTTAATTGCTGCTTTGCGGACATCTAGCTCTGAATCTTGAAGTGCTAAAACTAGATGTGGAATTGCCGCAGGATAATCGACCTGTCCTAATGCGGCGGCTGCCTCAGTCCGAATAATTGCTTCAGGATCAGTAAGGGCTGATACGAGAATATTGCAAGACTTCTCATCAGACTGCTCTTGCGCCACATGACCCAGCGCTCCAATTACCGCACATCGGACATCTAAAGAATCAGAATTTAAAGCTTTATAGAGATATTCTGCCGCTTCCGAACCAATAAATGCTAATGCCCAAGCTGCATGACCTTTAGTATCTTGAGGTTGATTAGGTGATCCTAAAATATCTAACAAAGCTGTCACTGAAGCCTCTCCTGTTCTTGCCAATGCGCCCGCCGAAGAGCTTCTCACGACCGTATCTGGATCATTTAAGAAAGAATTGATCAAGGTGGGGACAGCAATTGGATCCGCGATAATCGTCATGGTTTTAGCGGCGGCTCTACGCACAGTAACATTCTGATCATTGGTCAGAGCTTCAATCAAAAAAGGTGTGGATGGTTCTCCAATCTCACCAAGAGCTTCTGCAAACTTAAGTCTGACCAGCCCACGCAGATCGCCTAGTCCTTCTATCAGTTTGATCATCAGTTGGCGATCGCTATAATCAAAAGTGCCAAAAGAAATTTGATCGTTAACTCGTTGAATGAGAATATCGTTTGCTTCTTGAATTTCTAAAACTGGATTATCCATTGTTGAATTTATATAACAAATTGATGAGAGAACCTGTTCATACTTTACTTTGTTGCTGACGAAGTATTTGAAGTGTCGCATCGATTTTGGCTAAGTTTGGTTCTAAATTAGCCAAAGCTTGACTTTTCATGATTTTAGCTCGCTGAGCCATTGCTAGAGTATCGTTGACGATTCTTTCGCGATACTGTTCTAATTCAGCAATGATTTCCGTCAATTCTTGAGGACTTGCTTGAGCGATCGCTGTAAGTTCTGGAATATCAAACATATCTGTAAATATTTCCTAAAAATAAATTAAATAAATAAAATAAATTAAATTAAAAATGCAATCTTAATTTTCTCAGATTGCGGTACAAATATTGCAACGAAGCGGACATCTAATCAACCCTGCACTTAACACAAATTTATTAGATATCGGCGGCATTAATTCCTCTTTGTGTTGCAAACTTGCGTAATTCTTGGAGAAGTTGTTCGTCATTAGATGCAGTGCGCGCGCCCGACTCAGCCGCCCATTGTTTGAGCGAGTCGATTTGTTGCGAAGCGATCGCCGCAAGTGGCACAGTTTCCTCGATCGCACTGATGATATCTTCAGTCGTAAAGTCTTCGCGATCGCCACTGCGACCACGCCCAAAAGCACGATGAATGCCATCAATGATTACTTGTTCGATTTCGGCACCGCTAAAGTTTTTAGTGTGTCGGGCTAATAAAAACAGGTCAAATTCACGCAATCGGCTAGGACGAAGTTTTTGTAAATGCACTTTAAAAATTTCTTGACGTTCTGATTCGGTGGGCAAATTCAAGAAGAAAATCTCATCAAATCTACCTTTTCGCAAAAGTTCCGCAGGCAAAATTCGTACATTGTTAGCGGTTGACACGATAAATACAGGTGATGTTTTTTCTTGCATCCATGTAATCAACGTACCCAGTACGCGCCGACTTGCCCCAGAGTCGCCCTCGGTGGAGGTACTAACATTTCCAAAAGCTTTATCGATCTCATCGATCCACAACACACAGGGCGCAGTCGCCTCCGCGAGTTGGATCATCTGTCGCATTCGGCTTTCACTCTCGCCGACAAAACTTCCAAATAGCCGCCCGATATCAAGACGCAATAGCGGTAAGTGCCATTCATTAGCGATCGTTTTGGCTGACAATGATTTGCCAGTGCCTTGAATGCCGACAAGCAGTACGCCTTTAGGTGTAGGGATGCCATAGCGTTTAGCCTCTTCTGTAAAGGCATCGCGGCGGATACGCACCCATTGTTTGAGATTGTCTAGACCACCCACATTCTTTAGAGATTCATTACCTGTAAAAAATTCTAAAATCCCCGTTTGTCTAATTGCCTGTTGTTTTTCAGCTAGTACTGCATCAATATCCGAGTCATTTACCTGCTCTTTTTCAGCGATCGCTTTTGCTAAAACTCGTTGAATCCTAGCTCGACTCAAACCCTGACAAGCTTTAACCAATTGTTCCCAAGCCAAATCTGACAATTTAAGTTTATTAGGCGAAATCTTTTGCTTGATTAAATATTCGATCTCCGCGATCGCTGGTAACGGAAAATCAATCGCCGTGATTTCCTCGGTTAATTCTGGCGGAATTTCTAGTACATGACTAGTCAGAGCGATCGTACGCCGATCGAGCTTGAGGTCACGCGCCAGATTTTTTAGCTCGCGAATAATGGGAATGTGGCGATCGTGATGCGGATATTTGAGGATTGGATGCAAATCACGCAATATATATAAAACGTTATCCCCGTCTTTAGTTGCTTTATCACGCTGAGCGATTCTAGACAAAGCTGCCATCACTGAGCCTTTATCAGCATTATTGTCACTCCAGCCTCGCGCAATGTCCCAAAACAAAATTCTACGACTAGGCTGAGATTGCAGAGCTACGTCTGTCAAAATCTCTTCGACAGGCTCTTCTTCAGCAGTGACTATATATATAAGCGGATATTTGGCACGCAATAATAAATCAAACTGATCTATCAAAGCTTTGTAAACGCTGCTTTTGTTCTGAGAAAGTGGCGACATATTGGCAAGCAATTTGACAAGCAATAGATAGGGTGAGCATTGCCCACCCTAATTTGTTAAGTAGCTAATAAAACCCTAAAACCTGTACTGCCCGCTTAGCGGGCGGTACAGGTTTTAGTTCGGTTTTTTAATTATGTCGAGGTACTTATTGATTAAGCATTGACAAGCACTGGCTCTTCAAGTCCAGCTAGTCTTTCAGTTAGCAACTCTTCCAAAGTGACGAGGGCTTTAGAAAAGCCTTTAATCCCTTCATCAAGTTTGTCTGAAGCCATGCGATCGCTCTTATGCATCGCCTCAAAAGTTGCCTTGTCCATGAAAATCTCCGCAATATCAGATTGAGATGCGATCGCGGGATCAAGTTTACGAACCAGTTCACCTTGCGTATGATACAACTCATCAAGCAGCGCAGGAGAAATTGTCAGCAAATCACAACCTGCTAGCTCCACGATCTCGCCCATATTGCGGAAACTTGCGCCCATGACCTCGGTCTTATGACCAAACTTTTTATAGTAGTTATAAATTTTTGCCACTGATAGTACCCCTGGGTCTTCAACCGCAGGATAGCTATCTCGACCCGTATCTTTTTTATGCCAATCGAGAATCCGTCCGACAAAAGGCGAAATTAATTTAACTCCCGCTTCGGCACAGGCGATCGCCTGATGCAACCCAAATAGCAAAGTTAAATTGCAATGAATGCCTTCTTTTTCCAGTGACTCAGCCGCCTTAATGCCCTCCCATGTTGCCGCGATTTTGATCAAAATGCGATCGCGAGAAATACCATGAGATTCATACTGGGAAATCAGGTAATGCGCTTTTTCTAAAGTTGCTGCCGTGTCATAAGACAATCTCGCATCCACCTCAGTCGAAACCCGACCTGGAATAATCTGCAAAATCCTCATTCCAAAAGCGATCGCCAAGCGATCAAAAGCCAATGAAACTACTTGAGTCGGTAAAGCATCTTTACCTAGTTCCGTTCTTGCGGCTTGAAGAGTTTCATCAACAATCTCTTGATATTGCGGCATTTGAGCCGCAGCCGTAATCAAAGAAGGATTTGTGGTTGCATCTTGAGGCTTAGCCATCTCGATCGCATGGATATCACCCGTATCCGCAACCACCACAGTCATCTCACGCAACTGATCTAAAAAACTCTTAGGCAAATTATTAGGCATAAAATTCTCCATAGCAGTCATGACTGGTTAGATTTGCAAGTCCATCATAACGCTAACAAATTAAAACCTATTTAAGTCTAGGTGATCGAGCAAAGCAAGCTCAGATATTTAATAAAATTTTATTAAGAAAAATGTAGGACTTATTACTTCATAAACTTAGCTTAATTATCTAAATTTATTGCAGAGTTAAGAATTGAGCTAACTTGAGACATTCTAAACAATTGTTACAAAGTCCCTAGAGCGATCCAAACCTAAATCTATAATTACGACATCGTGGCTTAGGTTCTCTTGTTAAAGCCGTACTTATCTCATTCATAGATTCAGCACTATGAGAGAACTAGCCTAATCGTTTAATCTACTTTGTCTTAACAGTCTGAGAGAGGAAAATTTACATGACAATGACTCCTCAAAAGCCAGACACAGAGGTAAAGGTAGCAGTTGATCGTGACGTAGTACCTACTTCTTTCGAGAAGTGGGGACAGCCTGGTCACTTCGACCGCACCCTCAAGAAGGGACCAAAAACCACTACATGGATTTGGGATCTTCATGCCAATGTGCATGACTTTGACAGTTTCACAACCGAAGAAGATACTGCTCGCAAGATCTTCTCTGCTCACTTTGGGCATCTAGGTATTATCTTTATATGGCTCAGTGGAATGTATTTCCACGGAGCAAAATTTTCTAACTACACGGGTTGGTTAGCCGATCCAGTCAACATCAAACCCAGCGCTCAAGTAGTTTGGAATGTAGTCGGTCAAGATATCTTGAACGGCGATGTTGGCGGCGGTTTCCAAGGTATTCAAATCACCTCTGGTCTGTTCCACCTTTGGAGAGCATCTGGTATTACCACGGAGTACCAACTCCTCTGCACCGCAGTTGGCGGTTTGGTAATGGCTGGTTTGATGTTCTTCGCAGGTTGGTTTCACTACCACAAAGCAGCACCTAAACTCGAATGGTTTAAGAATGCTGAATCGATGATGAACCACCACTTGGCTGGTTTACTCGGTTTGGGTTCACTCTCTTGGGCGGGCCACCAGATTCACGTTTCGATTCCTATCAACTATTACCTTGATAAGGGCGTACCTGCGGATCAAATTCCTTTGCCTCATGAGTTCATTTTCAACCCTTCGTTGATGTCAGAGATTTTCCCTAGCTTTGCTCAAGGCTTGACTCCGTTTTTCACCTTAAATTGGGGTGCATACGCTGACTTCTTGACATTCAAGGGTGGTTTAAATCCTCAGACTGGCGCTTTGTGGCTCACTGATCAAGCACACCATCACCTTGCGATCGCCACACTTTTCATCATCGCTGGACATATGTACCGCACCAACTTTGGTATCGGTCATAGCATGAAGCAAATTTTGGAAGCTCACAAGGGACCTCTAACTGGCGAAGGTCACAAAGGTCTGTATGAAATCTTGACTTCTTCTTGGCATGCTCAGCTAGCTGTTAACTTAGCTCTGATGGGTTCTTTGAGCATCATCGTTGCTCAGCATATGTATGCGATGCCTGCTTATCCCTACATCGCCACTAGCTACGCTACTCAAGTTTCGCTATTTACACACCATATGTGGATTGGCGGCTTCTTGATCTGTGGCGCTGCTGCTCATGCTGGTATCTTCATGGTTCGCGATTACGATCCTGCCAAGAATGTCAATAACTTGCTCGATCGCATGTTGCGTCACCGCGATGCCATCATCTCTCACCTTAACTGGGTATGTATTTTCCTTGGCTTCCACAGCTTCGGTCTTTACATTCACAATGACACCATGCGTGCATTGGGTCGTCCTCAAGACATGTTCTCTGACACCGCAATTCAGTTGAAGCCCGTCTTCGCTAACTGGATTCAAGGTATCCATGCTGCTGCTGCTGGTACAACCGCTCCTTACCTAAACTCTAGTGTTAGCCCCATCTTCGGCGGCGAAACTCTGGTTGTTGGTGGCAAAGTGGCAATGGCACACATGGCGCTTGGTACAGCTGACTTCTTGGTACATCACATTCATGCGTTTACCATTCACGTTACTGTTTTGATCTTGCTGAAAGGCGTGCTTTATGCTCGCAGTTCTCGTTTGGTTCCAGACAAAGCTGAACTCGGTTTCCGCTTCCCTTGCGACGGTCCTGGTCGTGGCGGCACTTGCCAAGTTTCGGCATGGGATCATGTTTTCTTGGGTCTGTTTTGGATGTACAACTGTATCTCAGTTGTGATCTTCCACTTCTCTTGGAAAATGCAGTCTGATATTTTCGGTACTGTTGACGCAGGCGGCACGATTACCAACATGGCGGGTGGCAACTTTGCACAGAGTGCATTGACCATCAATGGTTGGTTGCGTGACTTCTTGTGGGCGCAAGCTTCCAACGTTATTCAATCCTACGGCTCGGCTTTGTCGGCTTATGGCTTGATCTTCTTGGGTGCTCACTTCATCTGGGCTTTCAGCCTTATGTTCCTGTTCAGTGGTCGCGGCTACTGGCAAGAACTCATTGAGTCGATTGTTTGGGCGCATAACAAGCTCAACGTTGCTCCTGCTATCTCTCCTCGCGCTTTGAGCATTACTCAAGGTCGTGCTGTGGGTCTAGCTCACTACCTCTTAGGTGGAATTGCTACAACTTGGGCATTCTTCCTAGCCCGCTACGGCGCACTTGGGTAAACTGGCTTAATTAAAACGGAGAAATTGAAGTAAAAATGGCAACGAAATTTCCTAAGTTTAGCCAGGATCTCGCACAAGATCCGACAACCCGTCGGATTTGGTACGCGATCGCCACAGCAAATGATTTTGAAAGTCACGATGGTGTCACTGAAGAAAGTCTTTACCAAAAGATTTTTGCTTCACACTTCGGTCACCTAGCAATCATTTTCTTGTGGACATCTGGCAACCTGTTCCACGTAGCGTGGCAGGGTAACTTCGAGCAATGGATCAAAAATCCTCTCACTACACGTCCGATCGCCCATGCGATTTGGGATCCTCACTTCGGTAAGGCGGCTGTTGAAGCGTTCACTCAAACTGACGCTGCTGGTCCCGTAAACATTGCTTATTCGGGTGTTTATCATTGGTGGTACACCATCGGTATGCGTACCAATACCGAACTGTTTACTGGCGCTATCTGGATGCTAGTATTCGCCGCGGTTCTGCTTTTTGCAGGTTGGTTGCACTTACAGCCTAGCTTCCGTCCTAGCCTTTCTTGGTTCAAGAATGCTGAATCTCGTCTAAACCACCACTTGGCTGGTTTGTTCGGAGCTAGCTCTTTGGCTTGGACTGGTCACATGGTTCACGTTGCGATTCCTGAATCTCGTGGTATTCATGTCGGCTGGGACAACTTCTTGAGCGTTCCTCCTCACCCAGCTGGGCTTGCGCCTTTCTTCACTGGCAACTGGGGCGTTTATGCTCAGAATCCTGATACTGCAGGGCATGTGTTTGGTACTTCTCAAGGCGCTGGTACAGCAATCCTGACCTTCCTTGGTGGCTTCCATCCTCAAACTGGCTCTCTTTGGATGACAGATATCGCGCATCACCACTTGGGAATCGCCGTTATCTTTATCATCGCTGGTCACATGTACCGCACTAACTTTGGTATCGGTCACAGCATCAAAGATATCTTGGCTGCACATAACCCACCTAAGGGAACTCCCTTTGGCGGTATGTTGGGCGCTGGTCACAAGGGCTTGTATGACACCATCAACAACTCCTTGCATTTCCAACTTGGGCTTGCTCTTGCTTCTCTTGGTGTGATCACATCATTAGTTGCACAGCATATGTATTCGATGCCTTCCTACGCATTTATTGCTAAGGATTTCACTACACAGGCGGCGCTTTACACTCACCACCAATATATTGCTGGTTTCTTGATGGTTGGTGCGTTTGCTCACGGTGCGATCTTCTTCGTTCGTGACTACGATCCCGAAGCTAACAAGAACAATGTGCTTGCTCGTGTTCTCGACCATAAAGAAGCGATCATCTCTCACCTCAGCTGGGTATCTCTTTTCTTGGGCTTCCACACACTTGGTATTTACGTTCACAACGACGTAATGCAAGCATTTGGCACTCCTGAAAAGCAAATCTTGATCGAGCCTGTATTTGCTCAGTGGATTCAAGCTGCTCACGGTAAAGCTCTCTACGGCTTTGATGTCCTACTTTCCAACCCTGACAGCATCTCTGCAACAGCTTGGCCAAATAGCGGCAACGTTTGGTTGGCTGGTTGGTTGGCTGGTATTAACGCTGGTGACAACTCCTTGTTCCTTCAAATCGGACCTGGCGATTTCTTAGTTCACCATGCGATCGCTCTGGGACTACACACCACTACCTTGATCTTGGTCAAAGGTGCGTTGGATGCTCGTGGTTCTAAGCTCATGCCTGACAAAAAAGATTTCGGTTACAGCTTCCCTTGCGATGGTCCTGGTCGTGGCGGTACTTGCGATATCTCGGCATGGGATTCCTTCTACCTCGCCATGTTCTGGATGTTGAATACCATTGGTTGGACAACCTTCTACTGGCATTGGAAACACCTCGGTGTATGGCAAGGTAACGTTGCTCAGTTCAACGAATCCTCTGTCACCATCATGGGCTGGCTCCGTGACTACTTGTGGCTCAACTCCGCTCAGTTGATCAATGGCTATAACCCATACGGCATGAACAACATCTCTGTTTGGGCTTGGATGTTCCTCTTCGGACACCTCGTCTGGGCAACTGGATTCATGTTCTTGATCTCTTGGCGTGGTTATTGGCAAGAGTTGATCGAAACCCTTGTATGGGCGCACCAACGCACACCTCTCGCAAGTCTAGTTCAGTGGAAAGACAAGCCTGTGGCTCTCTCCATCGTTCAAGCTCGTTTGGTTGGCTTGGCTCACTTCACGATTGGTTACATACTCACGTATGCCGCCTTCCTGATAGCGTCAACAGCAACGGCTTTTGGTTAGTTAGTCTAACTTGTTAAATAAAAAGTCCCTCACAGAGATGTGGGGGACTTTTTATTTGTAGGGTACAGAGGCATCGCTTATTCAAATAACCATAAGGCGATCGCTACGTCAAAACATTCTGTTGGCAGAAGTCAGTATCTGAATGTGCGAAGTATACTTTAAATGATTAACTCGATATCAAAATTTGTAGCAATTGAAAATTATGAGAACGCGATCGCCAAATCTTTTATCTTCTCTAGTGCGCGTAGCGATCGCTGCCAATATATTTGCAAACGTATTTGCGTTTATCTCGCCAAGTGGGAATCCTCAAAATGATATTGCTTGGGCAAAAAATCTAGAAACTACCGCAAATTCCAATCGATTTTTATTTATAGATTTACAAAACCATTGGTCACGATTATTTGTTGAAGGCTTGCTTTCCAATCAAGGTTTGAGTGATCTTTTAGTCTCTTCTGATTCAATTAATCGTTTTCAGCCAGATCGCCTCATTACTCGTGCTGAGCTAGCTAGCTTATTAGAGATTACCTTTGCCAATCGTAATGTCCCTAAAATCACAACTCGTTTAAATGAGCCTGCTACCAAAGCCGAAACCATTGTCGCGATCGCGCGTGAACTTAATCTAAGTAGTAAAGCAACTGCAACTCCACAGACATATTTGCTCTCAATGTATCGCGATGCTTTACAAGTTCCTGACTATGCCATTCCTGCGATCGCCACATTGACTCAAGCTGGATTAGTCACTAATTATCCCGATCCGCGTATTCTTGCCCCAAAATCTGCGATTTCTAAAGGCGAACTTGCGGTACTGCTCTATCAAGCTCTTGCCTACCAGAAAAAATTACCACAACTGCGATCGCCCTACGCGATTGATCCTGATCGGCGGATGTGGGACGTCGATCAGATGGAAGTGACCCGCCTCGAAGTCAGCATCAGTCGCCGCACTGTTACGGCTTTTCATGGTGAAATCAAACTTAAAACCTATCCTGTAGCAGTTGGTCGTCAAGGCTGGAGTACCCCCGTGGGCAATCATCGCGTCATGCAAACTATTGAATATCCCGCTTGGCAAAATCCGTTTACAGGAGATGTGATTCCTAGCCGCGATCCTGAAAATCCATTAGGCGATCGCTGGATTGGTTTTTGGACAAATGGTAAGGATTGGTCTGGATTTCATGGCACACCAAATCGCGAATCAGTTGGAACTGCCGCGTCTCATGGCTGTATCCGTATGTATAACGAAGATGTCCGAGAGTTATTTAGCCAAGTAAAAATAGGAACCATCGTCAGAGTCTCACAATGATAGATACCCAAATAGCCTCGCTTAGCGAGGTTATTTGGCTGGTTACTACACTGCTAAAACTCGTACCACTGTCGTTTGGGGCAGACTGTTCGCATTAAGCTCCAAACTCGAACCTTCCAATTTTTTAATACTATCTTTTGGCATGAGCGCAAGGAATTCATCGACAGAAGCTAACTGGCAAGACTGACTAGATTTATTAGTACGATAATAAGTGGGAATAACAATGCGCGGATTTAGTTCCTGCACGATCGCCCTTGCCTCTGACGGTGAATAAGACTTTGCTTGCATCGGATCATTGCCTTGTGCATTTCCACCGATGGGCAGAATCAAAACATCAGGGCGACCCATTAAAATACGTTGTGAAGCATTAATGGCGGTTGCCGCTCCACCTAAATGCAATATAAAAATTCCTGACTGTTTCCATTTCCAAGCAACATTTCGCCCGAATCGGCGACCACCGATGCGATCATGCTCCATCGTGATGCCCTGAAGATTAATCCCTTTGATATTGTAAGAACCTGGCTCAGACAAAACTCTCGTATCTTTGGGGAGGTTATCCAAATATCCTTCATCAAGTAAGCGGGAACTAATCAAAATATAGTCAGCTGAGGGTTTGGGAGCCGCTAACTTAGCAGTACAACCCGCAGGACGAAACGGATGGGTTAAAAAGCGCACACCATCGCCTGAGACCAAGAATGACATATGCCCCAGCCATTCAAGTTTTAGGGTTGAGTTAGTTTGAGAGTTAGCGGCATCAGCGATGATTCCTGCTGTAAATGCGGATATCAGTCCACCTTGGGCGAGTCGAAGAATTTGTCTGCGGCGCATGTTGTTTAAGTAAAGTTTAAGTAAATACTATTTGTGACATTATTTGTGGGTTTAGCCTGTGACGATTAAACCTTTCAAGAAGTTTCGCAACAAGTCTTTGCCAGCCTCAGTCAAGATACTTTCAGGATGAAATTGTACGCCTTGAACATGTGGATATTGCTTGTGTCGGACTCCCATGATTATGTCATCTTCAGTCCATGCTGTAATTTCAAGTACATCAGGACAATTGTCGCGATCAATGACCAGACTATGATAGCGAGTTGCGGTAAATGGATTAGCTAGCCCCTCTAAAATGCCGACTCCAGTATGATAAATTTGTGATGTTTTGCCATGCATCAGGTAAGGCGCTGAAACAACTTTACCGCCATACATCAAGCCCATACTTTGATGTCCGAGACATACACCCAAAATTGGTGTATTTGCGCCCATTTCACTAATAATATCTAGTGATACCCCTGCTTCTTCAGGGCGACCAGGTCCTGGAGAAATCACCACTCCTGCGGGATTGAGTTTTTTAATTTCTGCAATGCTGATCTCATCGTTACGCTTAACCAAAATTTCGCCTAAATCAGGAAATTCGGATAGTAATTCACCGAGGTACTGGACGAGGTTATAAGTAAAGCTGTCGTAATTATCAATAACGAGAATCATGGTTAATGTTTATGGAAGTTGGGGATTAAAGGACGATCGCGAATTTATTAATCAATCTAACATTCTTTATTCATACTTTCTCTACTTAAAGAAATGTGTAAACTTGTTAGTATTCTGATATTCAACTGGATTTAATCCAAAATTTGATTTTATGAAACCAGTTTTGAGATTTGTCTTTTCGATCTTAGTTGCTAGTGCATATTCGGCTGATGCCGCGATCGCCCAACTTCGACCAAAGCCAGCGCCAAAAATTCCGCCTCAATCGCAACAGATTGTGATTCCGCCTAATGAGACTGCTGATCAACTTTTGGAGCGCGGTAATGCTTATGTGCGTCTTGGCAACTTGGAAGGTGCGGTAGTTATTTTTCGGGCGGCGATTAAGAAAAATCCTGAATTAACAGCAGCTCATTACAATCTCGGCTTAGCTTACGCGCAAGCGGGTAAGTTCAAAGAGGCGATTTATTTTTTTCAGCGAGCAACGCGACTCGATCCTAAGTTTGCGATCGCCTACAGCAATTTAGGGGCGGCATTTTTACAATCGGGCGATGCTAATCAAGCGATACCTAATTTA
Organism: Cyanobacteriota bacterium; assembly: GCA_025356295.1. Taxonomy (GTDB): domain Bacteria; phylum Cyanobacteriota; class Cyanobacteriia; order Pseudanabaenales; family Pseudanabaenaceae; genus Pseudanabaena. The sequence continues at coordinate 10,128 of JANXUJ010000010.1, read as the reverse complement.
CAAAAAGCCGTTCGCCTTGATCCTAATCTTGCGGTCGCCTATTACAATCTTGGGCTGGCGCTTAAGGAAAAGAAAGATGTGAATGGGGCGATCGCTAGTCTTAATCAAGCGCTTAAGCTAAATTCTCAATCACCCGAAACGATTTATAACCTTGGGTTATTGACTCAAACGCAAGGCGATGTCCAAAAAGCAATCTCTTACTATGCCAAAGCATTGCAACTAAATCCTGAATATGCTGAGGCTTATTACAATTTGGGGGCGGCTTTCTTAATTCAAGGTCAAACTGAAAATGCGATCGCGCAATTGCGCAATGCTTTAAAATTTCGCAAAGATTACGCTGATGCTTTTTACACGCTTGGTGTGGCTCAGGCAAAGGTAGGTCAGAAACAAGACGCAATCCAATCTTTTATTCAGGCTCAGGCATATTTTAATCAGCAGAAAAATATGCAATGGGCGCAACAAAGCGATCAGCAAATCCAAAAGTTGCGAAATAGCTAAAGTGATCAAAAATAACTTTCTGATAACTTTGCCCTGATCATAAGTGGAACTAAAAAGACCAATATAGATTTAACGGATTGAGTAATCCAAGTTTTAAATTTAACTTTGAGAGTTTAAGGGAATCAAGATGAAAGTTTCAATTTTACAGAAAGTGGTTTCAGCGTTGGTTGTTTCTTTGGGGATGATCGCTACGGGCCTTCCAGCACAAGCAGGTAATTTGATCGATGGTTGGAACTACGCTCGTGATGACTACTCTTACGATGGCTCTGATTCAACTGGTTTTAGTGCTAACAGTCGCTATGACATCTATGGCGTAGGCTTTAAAACTGTAGGGAACGAAGTTTGGGTTGGCATCAACTCAAGTAATAGTCTGTATGGAGTTGGAACAGGTGCTGACAATATTAGTTTTGGTGATCTTCTTTTAGATTTTAGTAACGGTAGCAATACCTTCGCACAATCTCAAGGATCGTTAGTGGGAGTTCGTTTTGCACCTAACAGTGATGACATAAGTTCTAGACCGTTGGGTGTGTATACAAGCGTTACTGGTAAGAGTGTTGCTAGTACAAATAGTGGTTATCCTAACCTCAATAACTATAATAATGATGTCAAATCCTACACGGGGTCTGAATCTAGATTTGGTGATTTGAAGTGGAATGATTCTTACTATGCTGCTTACACATCTGGAGCTGCCTCGTTGCCCAATGTGATTGCATCTGGCACTGGCTTTAGTGGTGGAAACTTGCGTAATCTTTCTTCTAATGAGCTAGCCTCCAGTTTGTTTCCTACGAGTATCAACCTGACAAGCAATAATTTGAATACATTCGGATTTGCTTTTACACTTCCTGATGCTTACAAAGGTCGCCAGTTTCTAGCAACTCTGGGTTTTGAATGCAGTAATGACACGATCGCTGTAAAAGCAGTTCCTGTTCCTCCTGCGATCGCGGGCATCTTGGCGGCGGGTGCTTTGGGCGGATGGCGCGCTGCGAGACGCAAAAAACAACTCAAAGCCATTGAAGCTTAGTTAAAAAAAGGGTCGTGCAAAGCACGACCCTTTTTTAGGTTTTATTTAGGAACACTCCATACATGGATATTCCCGTCTTCACCGCCACTAACTAAAACTTGTTCGTCTCGGCTTAGGGCGATCGCATTTATTAGATTAATATGTCCATTCAGAACTTGAACTAATTCACCTGTTTCTAAATTCCAAACTCGCATTTCTTTATAGCTAGCACTGATCAGCGTTTTACCATCGCGGCTAATAATCAGGGATTTGACCCAGCCCCAATGTCCCTCTAGAGTCCGAATCGTTTTACCTGTTTCCAAATCCCAGACTTTGATGCGTGTATCGAGACTTCCACTAACTAAGATGCGTCCATCGGGACTAATCGCAAAAGAGAGAATTCGTGCCGAATGTCCAATAAATTCCCAACGTGGCTGCCCAGAACTTAAATCCCAGACGCGAATAGTCGTATCCCAACTGCAACTAGCGATCGCTTTGCCATCGGGACTAAGCGCAACGGAATCAACTAGATTTGTGTGACCGCGTAAGGTGCGGATTTCTTTGCCTGTTTGGATATCCCAAAGTTTAATCGTAGTGTCTTGACTGCCTGTGATGATAGTCTTACTATCAGGCGTAATTGCGACAGAGTTAACATAGCCGATATGTCCTGTGAGCGTGAGTATTTCTTTACCTGATCGCGCATCCCAGATTTTGATCGTTTTATCGCGACTGCCACTGACTAACAGTTTACCGTTAGCACTAAGCGCAATGGAAGTCACAATCTGTTTATGTCCACGAATTGTGCCAATCTGTTTACTTCGATTCTGTCTACCTCTGTCTTCTGCTTTTCCTACATCCCAAACCTGAATTGTAAAATCTACACCAGCGCTATACAATATCCGTCCACTTGGAGATAAAGCGAGAGAAGCGATCGCTTCTTCGTGACCTTGCAATGTATCAATAATATCAAATAAGTGATATTGATTATAATCCGCTAATACTTGACGGATATGTGGTTCAGGGCTATGCCAAAGTAGTAGCTGTGCGCTACGTTGGACTTTTATCGATTCATTTTGGAGATTTTGCAGTACTAAATTTAAACCTGCTTCACCATAGTTGAGAGCTTCTCGCAGAGCTGTAATTTTTAATGCGATCGCAGGACTAGCTAATCTTCTCTTCACGCCTTCAATCCCGCCTAAAACTACACTGCCAAGTGGCGTTTCTGCTTGACCACCAAAGACGGCATCCTGTGCTTTTGGTTGATGATTTTGCATTCCGATTTTATAGAGCTGGATGTGTTTTTCTCAATGACTCTATAATTTTACTTGCACTCTCTGTAAGTTGTTGAAAGTTGTTGGTTTCATCCAACTGAGATGCTAATGTGGATGAAGCTCACGAGAATTTTCTGAATTAAACCAAAATCTAATTTTCTATGTCCCTCGCACCAATTCTCAAAGCCGAAAATATCTCTAAATCCTTTGGTGGTATTCATGCCGTTAGTAATGCTCAGATTGAAGTACCTGCAAGAAGTATCACAGGGCTAATTGGTCCTAATGGTGCAGGAAAAACTACATTTTTTGGATTGCTATCCAATTTCTTGAAGCCTGATCGCGGAACGGTGCAGTTTAATGGAATGCCAATTCAAGGCAAGCCACCCCATGCGATCGCTAAACTTGGCATGGTTCGTACTTTTCAAGTTCCTCGTGTCTTGTCACGGCTATCAGTGCTAGAAAATATGCTGCTAGCGGCTCAAGGTCAAGTGGGCGAGAAGTTTTGGAATACTTGGTTTCAAAGCCATAAAATCACAATTCAAGAACGTGAAAACCGCGAGAAGGCGAGACATATTCTTGATTCAGTGGGATTAATCAGGATGGCGGATGACTATGCAGGTTGTTTGTCAGGGGGACAGCGCAAGTTATTAGAAATTGCGCGTGCTTTGATGACCGATCCCAAATTGATTTTGCTAGATGAACCTGCCGCAGGCGTAAATCCTGCTCTGATTGAAGAGATTTGCAGCTATATCCAGAAATGGAACCAAGAGGGAATGAGCTTTTTGATTATCGAACACAATATGGATGTGATTATGTCTTTGTGCGATCGCGTTTGGGTCTTAGCCGAAGGTCACAACCTCGCAGATGGTTCTCCCGCCGAAATTCAGACTGATCCTAGAGTTCTAGAGGCTTATTTAGGCTCATGACTTTCAATGTATTGTTACTTGTGCCAACAGGCATTAACGCTGCCATTGGTGGCTATGCGGGAGATGCTTTGCCCGTGGCAAGGGCGATCGCTACTATTGCCGATAACGTGATCACGCATCCCAATGTCTTAAACGGCGCGAGTTTATATTGGTCGATGCCGAATGTTTTGTATGTGGAAGGTTATGCACTAGATCGCATGGCAAAGGGAGACTGGGGATTGCGTCCTGTGCGCTCTAATCGGATTGGCGTAATCCTTGATCGCGGAATCGAGTCAGATTTAGAAATCCGTCATCGTCAAGCGATCGCTGCTGCACAGGCAACATTAGGTTTAAATATTACGGATGTTCTGGTTACTGATCAGCCGCTCGGTGTCGAACTGAGATCGGGAGACTCTGGCGCGACATGGGGAACGATCGCTAATCTTGATAGTTTGCTGAGAGCGGCTGAGAAGTTAATTAAGGTCTCTAAAGTAGAAGTGATCGCCGTTGTCGCCAGATTTCCTGATGACAGTGATAGCGAAGCATTACAAAACTATCGACAAGGCAAAGGAGTTGATGCTCTCGCAGGAGCCGAAGCCGTAATTAGTCATGCGATCGTGCGTGAGTTTGCAATTCCTTGCGCTCATGCTCCCGCCTTGCAACCACTTGCTATCGATCCCAGTGTGTCCCCTCGTGCTGCGGCTGAAGAGTTGGGTTATACGTTTTTGCCATGCGTGTTAGTCGGGCTGAGCCGCGCTCCAAAAATCATTACTTCACGCGATCTTTTGCGTAGTGAAGATTTGACGGCTGAAAATGTTAGTGCGATCGTCACGCCTTACAGCGCTTGTGGTGGTGCAGGTTTACTTGCGCTTAACCCTCATGTACCAACTATTTTTGTCAAAGAAAATCAAACAGCGCTAAATGTTACATCTGAAATGTTGGATTTAAATGGTATTCAAGTCGAGAATTATTGGGAAGCGATCGGGGTTTTGACAGCGCTAAAAGCAGGAATTAATCCGCAAAGTTTGAGAAGTACTTTCTGTTAACATAGCTAGACATACTTAGAAAAGAAAAAATAGATGGCTGCATTCGAGCTACAAGTATTTTCACCCGAAGTGTCTGCCAAGTTAGAAACGTATGTTTATAGGCTGATTGATCCTAGAAATGGAGAGACATTCTTTGAATAGGTATGCATGGAAGATCAATAAGCTAAGAGCTGAGAGGTCTGAGGTGATCTTATCAACCGTACAGGGTTTAATTGTAGGAGCGTTTGTAGCTGATAGATGGCTTGAAGCTATCTCAAGTAACTTTCCCTCTCACAATCCTCTAGAAGGGCGTTTTGGATTTGAAGGGAAAGAGGCTCCAGTAGATATTACCGACCTCTACTTAAGAAAAAGAGTGCCTGATAGATATCGAAGACGCGGTGCGGCAAATCCTGTTAAATATACTTACTAAAATTGCAAAAGTATTCATTGAGAATTTATGTTATGAAAGCAGAAATACTTTATAAATCAGATTTTTATGATTGGACAGTTGATCAAGTCGAGCGATTACGATTAGGCAAACTGGATGGCTTAGACTTAGAAAACTTAGCGGAAGAAATTGAATCTTTGGGTAATCAACAAAGATCGGAATTAGAAAATCGATTAGCGATTTTACTAGGGCATTTACTCAAGTGGGATTTACAGCCAGATTTGCGAGGTAAGAGTTGGCGATCAACGATTAGAGAGCAAAGACGGCAAATCCAAAAGCTAATCAAAAAAAATCCTAGCCTGAAGTCATACTTAGAAGAGGCAACCTCAGAAGGCTATGAGTCAGCCTTAGATATAGTCGTGCGGGAAACACCATTCGACTATAACGATTTGCCCCAAGTATGTCCCTATGCGATCGCCCAAGTTTTTGACAATAATTTTCCTATTGGCATAGAAGTACATAATTTTGTGTAATACTTGTAGATCGCATTTTAAGTAATATCACAACTAAAAAAATGGCTAAAAATAAAGGTGTCCGTCTCGTCGTTACACTAGAATGCACCGAATGTCGTACCAATGCCAACAAGCGATCGCCTGGTGTGTCTCGTTATACGACCATGAAAAATCGTCGTAATACAACCGCAAGATTAGAACTCAAAAAGTTCTGTCCTCATTGCAACTCTCACACTGTTCACAAAGAAATCAAGTAATCGAAATCAATTAGTCCATTAATCCAATAACTAAAACCGCGTAATCCCAATCATGGCAATGAACTCCTCTTTTTATCGCAAGCGCCTCTCTCCGATTGCGCCTGCTGCCAAAATCGACTACAAAGATGTCGAATTACTGCGTAAGTACATCACCGAACGCGGCAAAATTCTTCCTCGACGCATCACAGGTTTGACCGCAAAGCAGCAACGTGCTTTGACCACTGCTATTAAGCAAGCTCGTGTAGTTGCATTACTGCCTTTCATCAACAAAGAAGGCTAAAAAGTAAAGGACGCGATGCGTCCTTTACTTTTTTTTGGAGAGAGGCGCGATGCGTCTCTCTATTTTTATAAGCAATTTTCGATCACGCTAATGACCGATCGCGATAGGCTCTCAAAGTCATACCCGCCTTCTAAACCAAATAAGATTTTTGGTGTTAGTTCTAGGCACAGCTTCGTAAAAATACCAAAATCTTCTGGTTTTAGCAAAATGCTGGCTAGAGGATCATCAGCATTAGCGTCAAATCCTGCACTCACAATTAATAGATCGGGATTGAAATTTCGCAAGAATGGCATGATTTGATTTTCAAACACAGGCAAATATTCGGCGATCACTGAATATGATCGCATTGGAATATTTAAAATATTGTTATGTGCGCCCCGCTCTTCTATATAGCCTGTCATTGGATAAAATGGCGCTTGATGCGTAGACACATAGGCGATATCAGGACGATCCCAGACTGCCTCTTGTGTGCCATTGCCGTGATGCACGTCCCAATCGAGGATCGCCACACGATTTAGATTTAAGCGATCGCACGCTGACATCGCCGCGATCGCTGCATTCCCAAAAATACAAAAGCCCATGCCTGAGTGGGCGCACGCGTGATGCCCAGGGGGACGTGCTAGTACAAAGGCAGGACGACCAGACTCCATAACTACATCAACTCCATCAAGCCAAGCGCTGAGAGCCAATAACGCCACATCGTAAGTTTGAGCAGAGGCGATCGTATCACCGTCAATATAGCCACCACCGCGATCGGTGAGTGCTTGCAAAGTATCGAGATATTCTTGAGTATGAAAACGGCGCACTTCTTGTAATATATCTCGCCTGAGTTTTGGCTCTTGCCAGACTAATTGTGAGGCGATCGCTGAATTTTTCAGAGCATGGGCGATCGCTGTCAGCCGACCAGCTTTTTCGGGATGATAAATTCCAGTATCATGTTCTAGAAAGCGATCAGAATAAATAATCGGAAATTTAGATATAAACATACGCGCTTTGGCTTGCCTCCAAATCAATGATTAAATGTTGCCTCAACAGAGACTAGCGTTATACTTTTGAAACTACAGATTTGCTTAAATCTGTTTAAAAAACTTCATGGCTCCACAGTAATTTTACTTGGGTTTCTCCTGTGGTCGATCCCTCTCAACTAACACAGCAATCGGGTACGGAAATGCTAGCCGTACCAAAGGAGCTTGCATCATTTATTCAACAGGTGGTTAATCTTTATAACCATTATGATAAGCAAAGTTTGGTAGTAGAGTCTCTAAAAGCTTTGATCTACACCGCAAAAGTAGATACCGATAAATCACTGCTAGATATCCAAGTCAAAGATCAAACTTTGGAAAGTCATTTAAGTGGATGGCAAGTACAACAGAAAGATGATTTTCTTAAAAGCTGGGACGATATATTTAATGTCCAAGTCTATATCGACACCGATATTTATGGCGAGCTAGATGCGCGCCCTCCCGCACTAAAAGAACTTGATAGTAATAATAGTGTCGATAGTGAGACAGTGATCCAACATACTCAAGCAACTGAAGCCTATGTGCAGTCTTGGAAAGAATTAGCTCAAAGTATGGATTCTCTGCCTGATGATTTGTTTACGCGACTCTGGACGACTGTAGAGATCGCTAAAGTTTTGGAATATTCGCCAAGTAGTTTGCGGCGATCACGTAAAAATGGTCGATTACCAATTAAGGTCAAAAATATGATTCTTGATTGTATTTCTCATGATGGTAAACGCAGTTTATGGTTTGTGCGTCCAGCTTAATCACCACAAAGGGGCGCAAAGCGCCCCTTTGTGGTGATTAAGCTGAAATTTCTAGAAACTGAATTTCTAGAAACTGAATACAGTTCTCAATGTGCCAACTGTGATCGTACTGTTGCCAGTGTTGTTATTGGGATTGAAAATGAACTGCAAATCAGGAGTGATGCTGATATTGCTAGAGACTGGGAAGCGATAGAATAACTCCACGTTAGTCTGAGTTGCGTTACCGACATTCTTCTCAATGAAAGGCTGTCCAACTGCGATCGCTGCCATTGCACCCTCTTTAAACAAGTCAGGGAATGCTAGCCCTGCTGACCATGTTTGAGGATTGATGGAATTGCTTGTTGAAGTTGTATAAGTCGGTAATGCTAAAGCGATCGCGGTACCGCGATTGCTAATATTCCCGAATCCGTAGCGACCAAACACGGCAATCTTTTTATTAAAAGCCCATTCAAGATTGACCCCACCTGTGTTGTAGTCAAGATTGTTCACAGAGGCGCGAGTATATTGCAGCTTTAGAGCAAATGGACCTGCATCATCACCATTTTTAGGAGCAAATTCTAGCTCAGCACTACCTTGATAAGTATCTCCAAACAACCCTCGATTAATAGTTCCATTAGGAGCAGTCGTATCAGCAGTGGGGCTATTAGCATTTGTTGCCACATACCCTGCTCTAAGTGTGAATGCGCTGTTCCCAATATTCCAATTAACCACACCACCAGCACCGTCATTTACAGGCAAGATCAGTGGATTATTGATGAACAAACGGCTAGAAAAGTCAACTGCCTCATCGTTAGCAAAGCTATTCTTGTCAATGTGATCATTTAATGACATCACTGGACCAATCACAACTCTAACAGTCTGTCCAACTGGAAATTCATAACGCAAACGACCAAGTGCGAAGGTAGTTCCAGTGTTGCTGTAATCAAAAATGGAACTACTGTTAAATCCTGTAAAACCACGCAATACATTGTTTGCACTATCAAGAGAGTTAGCGACAGTAGCTCCATTATTACCCGCCTCTAGACGAGTTAGCAATAAATCGTCACCTGTAAAACTGGTGTTGAAGTTCAAACGCACGCGGCTAATTACAGTTGTATTTGCTTTGCCTGAAGTTCCTGTAGGAGTTCCATTTGGTGTCAAGAGATTATCAGTTGCCGAGCCACTTGCCGAGACCGCAGCGATAACTTGACCGTCAAGTTTGGTGGTAGTTGAGAATTGTTGCGCTTCGAGCTTAGCGGTTTTGGCATCGAGCGCGTCCACACGACCGCGCAAGGTGACTAGCTCGGCGGCAAATTCTTCTTGGAGTTTTTGCAAGGTTGCTAAGTCTTCTTTGCTGACTTTATCAGCTAACCCTGCGGAGATAATTTCGTTGATTTTGTCGAGACAAGCATTTAAACCTGCGGCAAATTCATAGCGACTGGTGGCTTGTTTTCCGCGAAAGGTGCGATCGGGATAGCCCGCAATGCAGCCATAACGCTCAACTAGCGACTGTAACGCTGTAAAAGCCCAATCAGTGGGTTTGACATCACTAAGTTGTGAGACTGATGTGACGTTTTGACCGATTACATCTTTAACTGGAGGAATCCCTTCAGCTGATACTCCAGCCGTGGGGAGCATTCCGATCGCGGAAATGGCGATCGCGCTAATCAGAGATACTTTTACTCGTGTAGATTGAAATTTGGACATATGGAACTTCCTCACTTGTGGCTTTAATTTAATGATATTTATTATCATTATGAGCTTGGACTATTTAAGCATTATTTGAGCAAAAAATTCTAACTGTCAATGTACTATCAATTAATTCATTGATTTTTATTGCAATTTATTCTAATAGATTATTTTACAGAAAGCACACGAGAGATTGAAAGCTCAGTGTCTTCAGACCTGAGATAAAAATCGGACGAGCGAATTTATTCGCTTTTTTCTTTTAGATTATGCCACGACCAACAGTATTTACGCTACTATAATCAATATAAATAAGTCTAAATCCATGCTAGTTCTCGAAGCAAAACTAAAAGGCAAAACAGAGCAGTACAGTCTCATTGACGAGGCGATTCGTACGGCTCTATTTGTGCGTAATAAAGCTTTGAGATACTGGATGGATAATCACGGAGCCAACAAATACGATTTGTCTGCCCAGTGCGCTGTGCTTGCCAAAGAGTTCGACTTTGCTAAAAAGCTAAACTCTCAAGCAAGGCAATCTAGTGCAGAGAGGTCGTGGTCA
>JANXUJ010000178.1 GCA_025356295.1 Cyanobacteriota bacterium | reverse complement strand
TGGCGCTGGTAGAAGTTGTTCCAAACTGCTGCTAGTTCAGTTGCAGTCGGTGGATTGGACAGTGCTTCATTGAGAGCTAGCGTAAACTCCTCTTGAGTATGCTTGTTAAAACTTGGTGTTGTAGTCGGGGCTGAAGGATCTTTTTGAGCTTTGACATATACAGGCAAGTTAGAGACAAGAGTTAAACCCTTTTCGCCCTTAGTTGCCTCTGTCCATGGGAAACTGGCATAGGTAGTACTAGAAACCACATCCGAAAATGCGTCATTCTCATTGACGTTAGGCAGATTGGCAGTGTTCAGACTGCCACGCCATAGACGATAGCCATTGACTAGGCGAATACCGCTAGGCTTGCGAGTGGGGTCAAGCAGAAAATCGGTAGAGCTAAGGTTTTTGCGTTTTGTTATATCTGTCGGCTGGGGAACGCCTGAAGTATCTTTATCGTAATAGCTGAGGTCTTCGAGAGCGTCTTCACGCGTGGCATAAATAATGCCGCTATAGGGCAGTAGATAGTCTGTCGCTACACCTGAGTTGATACCACCAGCGATCGTGGAGCCTCTGAGGCGATCCATATCAATGTCAGTGGTACGGATTTCGAGAGGTTGACGCTGCTCAAGTTCGAGGTCATAGAGATCGCCGCGATTTGCGGCTACATTGGCTATGCCATTATTAGCACTGTTATTACCATTAGCAGCTTCAGTCAGCGATTCATTGCGATTGAGCGATTTGACCTCGCGACCATCAAGGAAAGAACTTTCACGGAAAGCCCCGTGGGGGAATAACACCGAGCTAACGGCAGTATTTCCAGCGACTGTAACTGGAGTAATAGTCGCTGATGTCGAGCTTGTATTTGCTAGAGAGATCGAGTTATCTAGTATCTGTAAGGCACAGAGATTGGAGTCAAGGGTGGATTGTTGAGGCAGAGTCAGTCCTGCGGTGGGAGTGGCAATCAGTTTTTTGAGGACTTCACGCAGTGGCTCGTTGACAAATCTTCCATTTGGGAAGACGAGGTTAGCTTGATATCCTAATCTCTCGCCATAAGGGTTACTGGTGTTATTAGCAGGGTCTCTAGCTGGGTCTTTAAATTTAAATACGTTACTAGCAACGGTGCTAACACTACTGTCATAAAACAAACCAGATGCAGTGTCGTAGCTGACATTACCCATGGTGACATCGACTGCGGTTCTGCCGACATTGTAAACAAGTCCGTTGTTAGAGCGTCCAGTGGCACTTGGATTCCAAGGAGCAGCGGTAACTCCAAATGGTGCATTTTTGGCGGTATCGGGAGTGGAGGGATCATAGTAGTTGCTGACACAAGCGATCGGAACTTGATAGTTGGTTGGTGTACCGATCGCATTATAAGCGTCATATTTGTAGTGATAAACAGCAGTGGCTCGCATTTGCAGATCGCCTTTGCGAGTATCGCTACTGTTGCCACTTGTCATCGGCATCGAGTCTGGCCAAACTACATAGTTTCTGGGTTCTAGTTCGCCATCTACTATTGGGTTTGCTGTAATATCATTTGTGTCTACTGTTGTGTTGCGCTGAGCGGCAAACTTCAGTTCATTGATATCTCCAGTAATCGGATTATTAAGTTGTAGCGCTGGATTTGAGGAACCGTCCCATAGAGGCGCACTCGACTCATCCCAAGGTGTGGTTGTATCGTCAGTCAGTCCAGTACGGAACCTCGGCAAAAATGTATCTTTGGGGCGGCGGCTATAGATACCTGCATTGGTGACTACGCGCAATCCACCTGTTCTAGGTGAAGATTCGGGTGTAAGTGTAGTTGGAGTAAATGGATCGGAGATCGCAGGGTTAAGTGCTGCGGAGATTTCCCAGAATCCACCACGATCAGTTACGCCGAGACTGCTCAGTGGCGTAGAGCGAGTATAGCGATAACGTTTTTCTGTGTCAGCAGTTCCATCTGCTTTATTCCAGACGACTGAGTTATTAGTTGAGATTTGATAAGGCTCGGTGCTACCGACAAACTCCAAGGCATTGGTGATTGTATTTTTTTGCAACCATTTTGCAGGTAAGCCATTGCCAACTAATACGCGATCGCCTAGCAATTTTTCATTGTTTAAGGCAACTTTAGTAGGGTCTTGGGCAGATAGACTTAATAGGTTAGCGCTTGGAGCTAATAGCGTCACGCCAGTAGCTGCCGAGATACCACCTTTACCATCAAATCCCGCGCCTGTAGCCAGACTAAAACTACCTATTAAATTACCAAAATTAGCATTTGCAAAGCTGGGTAACATCCATGTGATCGGCGGCGCTAGCTCTGGAGTATTGGGCTGTCCTGCGACAGGTATCTCTGTGAGCAAAGTGGTAGGATCAGCAATGACTGGTGGGATTGCCGTAGTAAATGCAACATCGCGGAACGAGACTTTGCGAGTGCGCTCACCAAAGTAAGCCGTGAAAGCAGCACGTCTAGCTGTATAAACTTCTGAATTAGAAGACAGAGCCTCATCTTGGATTCTCTTAACGAGGTCTTCTTGAACAGAGATTGGATCGCCTTTAGTGGCAGTGGCGTAAGCGAGGTCTTTGGAACTAAAACTTGCCGAAATTGGGAAGGTAACAGTAACCCGCTTTGCATCGGTCGCATTGTAAGCACTTCCAATTCGTTCATCAACAAGTGCGCCAAGCCGTCGATTGTATTCAAAATCATTGAGTGCCAAGTCAGAGCTACGATTTGTAGCTACGCTGCCATTCACACTTACGGTTGATGTCGCTGCAGTACCCGTGTCAGTAATTTGTTTTACATTAGTAGACACAGTGTCTGGTGGTGATCCAGCACCTAAAAATAGATGTACATTGACTTGTGCGGTAGCATTGGAGAGAGTAGTCGGGTCAGAACTAACTGCATCTCCCTCAACCACGTTCCCAGCCACAACAATCTCACTATTTTTCTTTTCGTAATAGCAAGAACCCAGCAAAGAAGGCAGATTAGTCGGATTGCCAGACGCATCGCCACCAGAGCTACTCACTTGATATAAGGTGATCGGGTTACTGGTTGCTGCCCCGACCATCAAGTTACCTGCGGTATAAACTCGACCATTGAGTCGGAAAGTGGCGATGTTAACTAGTTCTAGATCACCTTCAAAAAAGGCGGCATTATTATTTTGTGGCGATCGCGCTCTATCTTGTTGTAGTTCCACGGCACTGATAGAAGTTACACCATTGTAAGTTTCATATTTTGCAGCTTGTGTCGCATCACTGGGGAAACTTGCTGTAGATTTAATCGGAACAGTAACAGCATAAACAAAGAAAGACTTGCGAAGTCGGTTATCACTGGAAGTTGTCCAGCCACCATCACCCGCGATGTTGCTGACTCCCCCAGTCGAGACACAAGCACCTGAGAGAGTGGTCTCATCCATTGGCAGCGACCTTGACTCAATGGGAGCGACTGGTCGATCAGTTGGCTTAGCAACTGTTGCTGGTGGACGAGCGCGAAAGAGAATGCTGTATAAACCGTAAGAGTCAAACTTCCCATTGTTGTCCGTGTCAATTGGGAACTTCCAAGCTGTAGAGACATACTCTTTATTCTCAATTTTGCTGCCTGCTGTCGTATCTACAACAATGATTTTGCCATCTGTCCCCGAAGTAGTATCAGTTTTGAGGAAATCATAAACAAGCTGTAAGCGAGTTTCATCGGGCAAAGTATATTTGCCACTGTCGCTAGTGATTACGCTGTCTAAGGTCAGTTCGGGTGGAGTAGTACGCGGTAATTTGCCATCATTTAGCAGGGCATCGATTTTGGCACGAGCGCGATCAACAATTGGTGTCGCGGCACTTCTAAAAACTTGCTCTGTCCGCGCATTAGCAGCAGTTTTAGCCCGATCAGATGATCTCGCTACTGTTGTCACCACGAGCAGTGTGACAATCAAAGTCACAAGTGTCACAGTTGGTAATACAAAGCCAGCCGCCTTGCCAGTCCCTTTGCGCTGCCCCTTTGATGCGCCTAGCAATTGCCGCACGAGTCGCCGACTGATGCGAATTGGGCTACCGATTTTATTTAGCCACTTCCTTAGTTTGGCGATAAACTCGGCAAAAAAGCGATTAATTTTACGGCTTTGTTTAGAATCAGACATAACTTTTACCAACCTGACTCGAATATATTACCCAAGCAAGTTGTAAAAGTTACAAATGCTTTGATATGAATTTGCGATCGCAAATTTATCCTTCATAAAATTAAGAATAAAATAAGATAGGACTTACGCAAGAGACATAGGGATAGAAAGATGCTTAAGCTGGGAACGTAAATAATCAGACAAAAGCCCAGACTTAAGTTTGTAGACAGTATTACCAACCTGAAAAGCTAAATGCTTGTGCCATGATGCCAAACCAGCATGGCTCAGGCAATGTAATTACGCTGAATTCTGGATTTACGACATTGGCAAGCCTCAATTCCCGTCAATTGCTTAATTTCCCGATGAAATTCCTCAATAATCCACCTGATGGAGCAAATAGCTTGTACTTCAGGGGTGTAGTCTTGAGTTAAGTCGTTAGTTACGACACATTCTGTCCTGCTTGCAGAAACAGTAACCCAGAATAGTTTCACCTTTTTGTCTTTGGGGAATTTATTGATTTTGATCAATTTTCCTTGCAGCAATCCTGTCGCAGACCATTGGAGTTGGTCAATCCGCTTATATTTTTCCACGCCACCACTATCATCAACTAGGCGATTGCACTTAACAGGACAGTAATAAATCTTACCGAAGTTGTCAATTTCTGCCATCAGTCGTTGCGTGGCATACCAACTATGCATCAACACGGTCTGAAATGGTAGTTGCTTGCTATGCACTAATCCCTTGAGCATATCGGACACATGGTCTAACTTGCTTTTGTCATCACCGTTAGGGTCATAAATTCGATAGTCTACTACCCAAAATTCGTGCCGTTTGAAGTTGACATAGATACAGTTGACCACTCCTATTCCCTGCACAATTCCATGTTCATTGCCACTGTATTGTCTTTGTGCCATCTCTATCTTTTTGGCATGACGCTTGTCTAATACTGTGTCGTCAAACAGACATATACTTGGCTTCGTCTGTCACTATCGTTGGTTTCACGTTTTCCCAGAGCAGTCGCGGCGTTAACTTTTCCGTTTTTAGGTATCGGTTGATCTGGTCATGGCTGTATCCTTCTATGTGGTCTGCTAGGTTAGTGATTGTGTAGTTGATCTGACTACTTAGCAGGTATTGACAATAGTCTAGTGCGGTAAACTTTTTTGCCATTGCTTTTACTAGGGGCTTTCTCCCTTTTTACATCATTTTTTTCCCTTGCGTAAGTCCTACTAAAATCTAAATATGCAAAACCCTCAAACAAGTTTCTCCACTTTTGATCCGCGTTATTTCTTGCCGATAGTTGCTACTTCCGCGCCAATCACAGATGCGTGGCGACAGTGGATCGCTGACAATAAATATGCGGGTATGGATGATCGCTTGATTGTGCAGCAGCTAGTCGCAAATGGCATTAGCCCTAGTGCAGCCAGACTAGAAGTCAGCTCTATCAATCAAAATCCTTATTTTCAAGCAGGACATAAATTTGTCCAAGCTCTCAGAAAGTTAGAGTCTCATGCAAATATTTTGGCTGACCTAGCTGCGCTTTCTACTCATTCGCTTACCATTGATCATCAGCCTAATATCTCACGCATTGATTTCCTCGAAAATTATTACACCAAAAATATTCCACTCATTCTCACTGACATTACTAAAAATTGGTCAGCGCTTTCGCTGTGGAACCCTGAATATTTAAAGAGCAAATATGGACAGATCGAAATAGAAGTTCAAAGCGATCGCAATAGCGATCGTTTATATGAGATCGACATTGAGAAACATCGCCGAAAAATGCTAATGGCTGACTATGCTGATGCAGTCATGACTGGCGGCGCAACTAACAACTACTATATGGTGGCAAACAACGGCAATATCTTCAAGACTGCGCTAAGTGGTTTGTTAGAAGATATAGAAATGTTTCCTGAATATCTAGACCCCCAAAAGTTAAATAATACTGTTTTCTTCTGGTTCGGTCCTGAAGGAACGATTACGCCGCTTCATCACGATCCGATGAATCTTCTGTTTGTGCAAGTCTATGGTCGTAAAACATGGAAGATGATTCCGCCTTACTATACGCATATGCTCTACAACTATCGAGGGGTATTTAGTGAGGTTGATTGCGAAAATCCTGACTATGAGAAATACCCATCATTTCAAAAAGTCCCAATCATCGAATTTACCCTAAATCCAGGTGAGGCAATATTTATACCCGTTGGCTGGTGGCACGCTGTCAAGTCTCTTGATATCAGTATTTCGATGTCTTTTTCTAATCTCGCATTTCCCAATCAATACGAATGGTTACTTCCTCAAGTCATAACCTAAATTATGACAGTTCGATCGCCTTAGTTGTGGCATATAAAAATGCTCTAATCACAAATCCGACAGCGAAACTACTGACGGTAACGATACCAAATAATCTCCCGATTACTTTTGGAGATAAATCTAGATAACTGAGTTGCTTACCAATCAGCGTGATTGCTCCTGCGATCGCGCCAATAGCGATGCTAACGATCCAGTTTAGAGGAGCTTGAATTTGAGAAATTATCATCGCGATCGCCACTGTAAATGCGATCGTGATGATTGTCGCCACAATCTCGACTATGGATAGCTTCTTGTCGGGGGCAGACTCGTATCGCAAGTCTCGAAAGCCAATCAGGTAAATTGTTAAACAAGCGATCGCCGTGATCAGGCTCAAGGTGAGATTGGATTGAGATTGCCAATAGACCGTAGATATTGCGGCGATCGCGGCTAATAATCCGCCCAAACTTTGCGGTATCGCAAATATTCCTGCGATCGCCAGCACAAACAACAATCCTGCCTTGAAGTAATCATCAGGCTGCGATAGTAATGTGCGCGAGTAGCTACCTAAGTATGCATATGCGATCGCGATCGCTGTCAAAGAAAAGAGCGCTTGGAACCCAATCTCAACTCGACCAATTTTAAGTGCCATACAATGCCACCTGTTGTTTACTTATATTAATCTGCTCATATTAATATGAAATCTCTAGCATTATGGCGATCGCTATCCTAAAAGAAAAATCCTGTTGCTATCTAAGCAATGCCAACTCTTCCAGACTCCATGATCGGATGAAACCAATGAGGGCGCATTAGCATCACGGTATCGATGACGTGGATAATTCCATTGTCGGCTTCAATATCGGCGGCGATCACCGTGGCATTATTTGCCTCAAAACCTTCCTCAGAAATATTGAGATCGATTTGAGAACCTTCGAGAGAGGTTAAAGATTTGATTCCAATTAAGTCTTCTTTTTTATATTTTCCTGAAACAACATGAAAAGTCAAAATCCTTGCCAGTTGAGGAATGTTCTGGACTAGGGTTGTAATTGTTCCATCAGGTAATTTGGCAAAAGCATCATTAGTGGGGGCAAACACGGTGAAAGGTCCGGGGCTTTGTAAGGCTTCCACTAAGCTCGCAGCCGAGACAGCGGTGACGAGTGTGGAGAATGCTTCGTTACTAACAGCAATGTCAACAATTGTGGTCATATTTAATTCCTTGGTTTGTGATTTTTAGAGTTTAGGGCGGTGCTTCGCACC
>JANXUJ010000161.1 GCA_025356295.1 Cyanobacteriota bacterium | reverse complement strand
CGGCGCTTCGCGCCGCCCTTAATCTCTAGAGCATCATCAATGTTTTAAGAGCTTGAACAATTTGATAGTTTGCAGCAGGCAATTGATAACTATCCAATTCATCGACTGTCACCCAGCGAATTTCTGAACAAGCGATCGCTTGCGGTTCACCTGACAAATGCGTGCAGTGATACACGATCAAGTTTACGGTCATGGTTTCGTATTCATGCTCAATCGTAACTAAATGATCGCCCACTTCGACATCGATCGCCAGTTCCTCTTGAATTTCTCGCTTAATGCAAGCGATCGCATCTTCATTTGGCTCGATTTTGCCGCCAGGAAATTCCCAATATTCCGCAAGTTCACCATTTGGTAAGCGGCGATCAATCAAGATATGTTGGCGATCTCGATCCCAAATCACACCAACCCCGATGCGGCGATATTTTTTAGTGGGTAATCCTAAATTAGTCATCAATAAACTCCAATTCTTTAGCCACAGGCGTTAAACCTTTCTCTGCAAGCCATTTTGAGTTATACATTCGGCTCTGATATCGACCACCACCATCACAAAGAATTGTGGCGATCGTATGACCTTCACCAAGTTTTCGGGCAAGCTTTACCGCACCAACTACATTTAGCGCCGCCGAACTACCAACAAACAAACCATCATGCTTCAGCAAATATTGCGACATCTCAATCACTTGCTGGTCAGTCCCCTGAAAAGCACCCTCTAATCTAGCGCGATTAAAATTTGCCGTAGCGCGATTAATACCAATTCCTTCCGTAATCGAATTACCCTCAGCTTTAAATTCACCTGTGGTGATGTAGCTATACAAACCCGAACCAGTAGGATCAATTAAATAAGTCGCGATTTGAGAATTCTGTTCCTTAAGATAAGCAGTCACGCCACCAATTGTGCCACCAGTTCCAGACGACATTACGATTCCATCTAGTTCTCTACCCGTCTGGTTCCAGATTTCAGGTGCAGTCGTATGATAGTGGGCATCGGAATTGGATAGATTTTCAAACTGATTTGCCCAAAAAGCATTTTTAATTTCTTCTGCACGTTTTCGCGCTACATGATAGTAATTATCGGGGCTAGAGAAAGGTGCAGGATTAGTGAGTTCTACTTGCGCGCCCAGAGTTTTAAGCAAATCAATTTTTTCTTGTGATTGATTGCTCGGCATCACAATCACACTTTTATAACCACGGGCATTGGCAACTAAGGCTAGTCCAATGCCCGTATTACCCGCTGTTCCTTCTACAATTGTGCCACCGAGCTGCAAGGTTCCTGCTTTCTCAGCCTCTAACACCATAAACAGAGCCGCCCGATCTTTAACACTGCCCCCTGGATTCAGAAATTCTGCTTTACCTAAAATCGTGCAGCCAGTTGCTGCCGATAAAGACTCAATTTCAATCAACGGGGTATTACCCACAGAATTTGCAAAACCAATACGAATATCGCGTGTCATGGAATATTACAAGAAATGAACTACAGCAAAGATTTACAACTTGTCAACCAGTATTAGTATATTTGAGCCTGTAATTAGTAATACAGATGATTTAATTTCTGATCTAATTTCTATATTACGATGAAAACATGAAATTTTTAATTCCTATTGATGGCTCTGAGTCTAGCGAACATGCTCTTGCCAAAGCCATAATCTTTGCCATTCCCCTACAAGCCGAAATTGTCTTGTTAACTGTTGTTGAACCGCTCAGCAACTATGTTCCTGAAGTGATGATGCCTACAGGCGATTGGGTTGGCTGGCGTGGTCTACCTGATGTAGAGCTAGAGCGCAAAATTTTGAACGCAGGACAAGCATTGCTCCAAAAAGCTCAAGATACTTGCCAAGCTTCAGGGCTAGAAAGTCGCACCAGATTGGAGACAGGTCAGCCACGTGATCTAATCTGTGCAGTAGCAAAAGAAGAAAATCCAGATTTATTAATATTAGGATCACGAGGATTGGGATCAATTGAGAGGTTAATGCTGGGGAGTGTCAGTGACTATGTGTTACATCACTGCATTTCGCCAGTTTTAGTTGTGCGTTAAAATCTATTTAGCAGAGAAAGTACGCGCGGCTCTCTCTAATTTTTATAGCAAATAAATATGCGTCAAGTGTTCATATGTCAGCATCGCACTTGCACTAAAGATGGTGCAACGAAAATTTGGGAAATATTTAAGCATCAAGAAATATCTAATGTGGCTATAAAAACCTGTGGATGCATGGGACTATGTGGCTCTGGTCCAATGGTTGTTATTCGACCCGATAACGTCTACTACTGGCATGTAACTCCCCAAAAAGCTCACGCTATTATCGAAATGCATTTACTTGGCGATACGCCAATCCAATCAATGATGCATCCTCGATTACACCAGCAATAAAAATACACCAGCAATAAAAAGAAGAGGTACAAAGCACCTCTTCTTTTTATTGCTGATTATGTTGAGATTTAACAAGCACCAAATCCAGATAGAACCTTAGGAACGGTCATCAATAAAATCTTTAAATCTGACCACAAAGTCCAATTGCGAAGATAACTAAGATCGCATTCGGTCACCGCATCTAGATCGAGCATGGTCGATCGCGCACTAACTTGCCAAGCTCCTGTGACACCTGGCAAAGAATTTAATCGTCTCTTGCCATCACCGTTGATGCGTAAAGCATCGTACAAAGCCCAAGGGCGAGGACCGACAAGACTCATTTCACCAAGTAATACATTAAAAAGTTGGGGAAGTTCATCAAGACTATACTTCCGCATCCACCGACCGACAGTCGTAATGCGGGGATCGGCTTCACATTTGTGTAGCCCAGTTTGACCCGTCATGACCAAATGATGAAGCTTGTCTGCATCAGTAATCATGGTGCGAAATTTAATAATCCGAAAAAGTTTGCCGCGCTCACCCACTCGCCATTGATGAAAAAAGATGGAACCACTCGAAGTGGTCGCAATTATGACGGCTAGTCCAAGCATAACTGGACTAAGAACAGTGAGGATCACCAGAGCGGCGAGCCAATCAATCATTCGCTTGATTGTCCAAGCGATCGCCCTGTTCTTTTGCGGTAGTTCAGTAGCATGAGGTAATCGGAGAAACACGGATTTTTCAGAACGTTGACACACACTGGCTAGTTGTCTAATTCTTGCTTCACCAATTTCAGGTTCTACCCGAATCAACTTAATATCAACTTTGCTAATATACTTACCCATCCGATTATCACTAATTGTAGGGGGGGTGGGAATGCCTAAGTTATTGCTCAAAAATGATGATCCTAAAGGCTTGGCTTGGCTTAACATTAGCCTGAAGGCAGATAGAGTACCAGTCTCCTTTGAGATATCTACAATTGGCTCATCTATTATAATAAGACCTGTCATATCTACCTTCCATTTCGGTTAATCTTGTGTCTCGTAGCCTGACTTGATAAAAAAATTTAATGAAAAGATTTAAGAAAAATTTAAAACTTGAAAAATTTAAAACTTGTATTAGTGATGAATCAGGATTCCAATAAATAGTAGGAATATTATGGGAATCCTAGATATCAATAGCATCTTCTTAGTTAGTGGTTCACCCGATAGAGCAGAGTGAAAAATATTCCCTATCTAGAAGTGCAATTATCTATACCTTAAGATTGAGATGAATTTTACTTCATTACTTCTAGAAAGAAGTCTCAATTGGTATTAATTTTTTATATATCTACTTTATCTATCAATTTCGTCAATATAGCAACCACTAGAAGTTACTAAAAAGTCATAACAAAAGTTATATGAAAGTTATATTTTTCTTTGTATTTTCTTTGGATTTGGAGCGATAGAGACAAAATTTAAAGAAATTCCACCAAAAAAGAGAGACGCTTTGCGTCTCTCTTTTTTGGTGGGGATCATGAAGAGTCTCTCTGGGAGACATTATTCGTCTTCATCGTCAATGTCAACAGACTTATAACTATGGGGTAGTTCTTTAACCCCGTTAGCAACTATACCGATCAGATTTAATTTCTGAAGAACTGAAATTGCTTGAGCAAATTCGCCACGAGTAATGCGATCAATACGACCAACGGCAATAACACCACCACTACAAGAAGCGATTTGGATCGTATCGACAGTACCGAGAACTGGAGGCGTATCAATAATTACAAGATCATACTCTTGCTCAAAACTAGAAATCAACGTTTGCATCCACTCAGAACTCAGCAGAGTAACCGAGTCACTGGGAATCGGTCCCGCCGTCAGGATGTCTATAGTTGAGTTAGAGGATTGAATTACATCTTGGCTATTCACAGTCCCTTTGCTTGCTAGTAAGGTTGACAAACCACGTTCATTGGGTAAGTTCAGCTTTTTATGCAAAGTGGGCGATCGCATATCTGCGTCGATTAGCAACACCCGTTTGTGCAACCTTGCAGCGCTAGTGGCGATACCAACCGCAATAGTTGATTTACCCTCACCTGGTAAGGCAGAAGTAACGACAAGCGATCGCAGAGATGTTTCTTGCACATAACTACTAAGTTGAATATTTTTATAAATTAAATCTAACGATTCACGAAAAGGCAACCACTGTACAATCTCAATAGTAAGAGGTGAAACAGCCTGTCCTTTAAGAAACTGTGGTAAAAAATTAGAATCTGATTCTGTAGTTTGCAAGTATTGTGGAGTCATACCTAACAAAGATAGAGAAGAAATTTGCTGCTCTAGCTCATCATAAGTATGCATCGTATCGTCTTGCATATCTCTAATAAAAGCCGCCGCCCCACCAATAAACAAACCAGCGACAATCCCCAGCATCAAATTTCTTTTCAGACTATCTCCAGCATCATTAAAACCAAGCCCCGGCTCCTCCACAACCTGCCAATCGAAACCACCCCGAGCAATCTCTAGACTTAGTTCTTGACGATTTTTTAGTAGTGTTTGCAAAGCATCTTGCTGGATTTGCAATTTGGGCTTTAAGGATTCGTATTCACCTAATAACTTTGGTAACCGAGTCATCTCACTCCGAAGTGCTATTTCCTGTCCTGCAAGCGATCCAAGTCGAGATTTAAGTAGTGTGAGTTGGGCTTCGGTTTCAATAATCTGACTTGCCAAAGCTGTATCAACACCACTTAATTGATCGCCATTCCATTTAGAAGAAATAGATAAGTTGGCATCGCCTAAGACACTTCTTCTTTCATCTTCAAGACTTGCTTGCTGTTGCCTAAAACGTAACTCAAGAGCCTCGACAATAGGATTAGTAGGTTGAAATCTAGCTTTTTCGCGATTAAGAGACACTTCTATACTTTGCATCTCCGAGACAAGAGCTTGATACCGCTGAGATTGATTTAATCGAGTTAGTAATACTGCATCTGGTGCGGATACATTTAATTTTTGTTGAAGAGATTCTAACTTAGTAGTTGCCTGTTCAATTTCGAGGTTGGTACTGCGGCGCTGTTGTTCGATCCCACTCAAGGCTGACGAAATCTCCGTGACTCGCTGACTAGCATCAAATAAATTATTTTTGCGCCGAAATTCTTCAATTGCATCTGTCACGTCAGAAATACTTTTACGAACCTTGATGACTTGCTCATCAATACCTGCTAAGCCGACTTGTAAACGCTTCTCTTGCTGCTCTCGGTTGTAGTCTGTGTAGACTTTTTGAAAAGCTCTTAAAACTTGGCGAGTTTTCACGGGGTCTAGAGCCGTGTACTGAACTTCAACAATTTTAGTGGGAGCTTCTTTTCCACCTAACATGCCAATTTTTAATGCTTGTAATTCAGCGCCACTAATTCCAGGATACTCCGCTACTAATAAATTGGCTGCCTTTTGAAACATAGAAGAACTTTGCAATAGATTTAGTTGGGTAGCATAGTCAATCTGGACGGTTGAATCAATGAATGATGACGAATTAGACTTGTAGGTTGATTCGACTAACAATCTCATTGAGCTAGTGTATTTAGGCTTGGAGTTCGCGTTAATAAAAACGGCAATTACTAATCCTATACTCAAACCACCTAAAAGCCAAAAACGTCGGCGAGCAAACACCGCAAAAATCTTTCCATAGCCTGGGTCTTGTTCAGCCATCTCTGATTTAGTTGACTTAGCAGCATTTATATTCATTGGTTTATCCTTCGGATGATTTGATTATTTTGCCACTACAGATATCCTCGATTATGCGATCAACTTGTTGAAAGAAGACCGATTTAGAAAAATTGGCGATGGCATGATCGCGAATTTTTGCATAGTCCCAATCCATTCCTTGTGCCTTGATTATGGCATTTTTCAAGGATTCGGAAGTTTGTTGCTCAAACAAAAGTCCTGTCAGTCCTGATATCTGAGTGTCCATAACTCCACCTGCACCGTAAGCAATTACAGGTGTGCCACTAGCGTTGGCTTCAATCGGGACAAGTCCATAGTCTTCGAGGGCTGCTACGATTACGAATTTTGCTTTTGTCATTAACTGGCAGCGATCGCGATCGCTAACATGACCTAAAAATTGAATATTGTCATGCGATCGCGCTTGTAATTGTTTAGTTTCTGGTCCTTCTCCTGTGATTATTAGAGGCAATCCTAAAGAATTAAAAGCATCAACAATAATGTCAAGGCGTTTATAGCTGAGATGACGCGAGGAGACGAGACAATAGCTGTCTTTTTGATCTGAGAATGTAAAGCGGCGATCGTCAATTGGATAATTGATGACTACAGCATCTTTTTTATAAGTATCCTGAATCCGCTTCGCCACAGTGGTGGAGTTAGCAATGTAATAATCTGGAGATTGAGCATAAAAAATATCTTGTTGCCGCATCATTTTAAAAACTTGCTCAATTACAGGTTTCAAAATACTGTATGCGCCATATTCTCGCAGATAAGTATTTGTATCCCACAAAAAACGAGTAATATTGTGACAAAAACAGATATGAATTGCATCTGGTCGTTTTTGAACTCCTTTTGCAAAACTAGCACTGCTACTGAGAATTAAGTCATATTCCTTTAAATTTAAGTTTCTAAATGCAGAATAATAGAATGGTGCAAATAATCGAAAGTACTTGCGACTTCCAGGAGCATTTTGTAAGAAGGTAGTGCGAACTTGACGATCACCGAACTCAATCGTATTTTGGCGATCATATACAGAAGTATAGATATCTGCGGTTGGGAAGTGATTGCATAGTAACTCAAACACTCTTTCAGCGCCGCCACGTTGCGTAAGATAGTCGTGAACTAGAGCAATTTTCATGATTTGCAACTCGTACAACTATGTCAATCTAAGGTAAACACAAACGAGATATATAGCGTAAAGCGCTGCATATCTCAATGTTTGCATTAAACAAAATACCATAAACCTTAAAACGTCTTAGAATGACAGAAACAAGGTTATATAAAAGTTATATTTAGATATTTAAGGCGCATCTATGACAGCTGATGAAGCGATGACATTTATAGACTTGTCGTTAGCAGAGCGTAGTCTGTCTCGTGTTGAGCAGTCTGTCTTTGTGGGAGTGTGGCAAGGCTTATCTTATTCAGAGATTGCGAAGCAGACTGGCTATGATGCAGGTTATATCAAGTTAGTCAGTCATAAGCTTTGGCATTTATTGACTGAAACTTTTAATGAAAAAGTTTCTAAAAGTACGGTGCAGAGCATAATTCGCCGTCAAATGTTGAGTAAGAGAGTAGATGTAACTAAAACTATACCTAATTTAAGTTCTAGACCAAGCAGTAACCAAGACTGGGGTGAGGTGGTTGATGTAACTTTTTTTTATGGTCGAGGATCAGAGATAAGTACTCTAGAGCAATGGATTGATCGCGATCGCTGTCGATTAGTGGCGATATTAGGGATAGGTGGACTGGGTAAAACCGCCCTGTCGGTCAAATTAGCGCAGCAGTTGCAAGATAAATTTGATTTTGTGGTTTGGCGATCGCTAAATAATGCCAAAACACCAAACGAAATGCTGACAGCCGTAATTCATTTCCTGTCGCAACAGGGAGAAACTCCTGATCCAGCCACTGATACAAATGCGCTGATCTCCCGATTGATGGAATATTTACAGCGCTATCGCTGTTTATTAGTATTAGACAATTTTGAATCGGTATTAAAAGATGAAGCTCAAGCGGGGGCATATCGCAAAAATTATGAAGGCTACGGCTCACTATTGAGAAGGGTCGGTGAAGTCTCACATCGTAGCTGTATGGTGGTTACTAGCCGTGAAATGCCTGAAGAAATTGCCACTCTAGAAGGAGATGTTCTGCCCGTACGCGCTTTGCAACTAAATGGATTAGATGAATCAGCCGCCGAGCGCGTCCTTCAAGCAAAAGGTGTCAAAGCGATGACAAACGATTTACATCGTTTGGTGGACTGGTATCGCGGTAATCCATTAGCGCTAAAGATCGCAGCTACTTCAATCAAAGATTTATATTCGGGTAGTATCAGTCGGTTTTTAGAACAAAAAACAATTATTTTTAGCGGCATCGGTAATCTAATTGAGGAGCAATATCAGAGACTGACTGCCCATGAAAAACAAATTATGATTTGGCTGGCTATTAATCGCGAGCCAGTTCAACCAACTGAGCTACGTTCTGATGTTGTGCCAATTATCGAACAAAATTATTTAATGATGGCGTTGCGATCGCTAAAGCGGCGATCATTAGTCGAGCATACAGCTGCGGGTTTCACTCAACAACCTGTCGTGATGGAGTTTGTGACTAATTTATTGATTGAGCAAATTTATCAAGAAATTACACAAGAGCATCCACTCGGCATTTTACCAAATATCCAACTTAAGCTGAATAGACAACTTTTCTATCTGCGTCATTACGCATTGATCAAAGCCACGACTAAAGACTATATTCGTCAAAGTCAAATTCGACTGATCTTAGAACCTTTAACTACTAAGCTTTTGGGACGGTTGGGCAACAAGCAAATGGTGGCTAAAGAGTTATTTAATACACTCACTGAATTACGACGGCGCGAACTACGCGCTGAAGGCGAACTCAAATCAACCTTTGGCTATGGCGGCGGCAATATTATCAATTTGTTATGTAATCTTGGCGTTGATTTAACAGGTGCAGATTTTTCTTATCTTGCCATTCGTCAAGCTTATTTATCTGAAGTTAAATTACATCGGGTTAACTTTGCTCAGACAGAGTTAATAAAGTCAGTTTTTGCAGAAGTAATCGGCGGTGTGCTGTCGGTTGCTTTTAGCGCTGACGGTAAATTATTAGCGATCGGCGATACCAAAGGTGATATCCATCTTTGGCGAGTACATGATGGTAAACCATTGCTTACTTACCGAGGTCATAAAGGCTGGGTGGTCTCGGTATCTTTTAATCCTGAAGGATCGGTCTTAGCTAGTAGCAGTGTCGATCAATCAATCAAATTATGGGATGTATCGACAGGCGATTGCCTGAGTACGTTGCAAGGATATATCGGTGCAGTCATGTCGGTAGATTTTAGTCCTGACGGTACGATTTTGGCTAGTGGTCATGCCGATCGCACGGTGAGACTATGGCGATCAGGACAATGTATTAAAGTTTTGCAGGGTCATGAGGATATGGTGGAGTCTGTTGCCTTTAGCTCAAAAGGTAACTTGCTAGCTAGCAGTAGCGATGACTGCACGGTGCGGCTCTGGGATATCGATACAGGTGAATGCGTACAAGTATTTGAAGGGCATGAGGATATTGTTTGGTCGATCGCCTTTAGTCACAATGGCAAGGTGTTAGCCAGTGGTAGTGAGGACAAAACCACACGACTATGGAATGTGGAAACGGGTAGCTGCCTCAAAACTTTGACGGGGCATACACATACTGTTTTTGCGGTTAGCTTCAGTCATGATGGCTCAACTCTTGCCACAGGCAGTGGCGATCGCACGATCCGTCTCTGGAATCTCAAGACAGCCCAATGCTTCAAAACCTTAATGGGACATAACCATTGGGTTCGTTCGGTTGCTTTTCATCCCGATCGCTTGATTTTAGCTAGCAGTAGCGGCGATGAGATGATCAAACTTTGGGAAATTGAAACAGGTTTTTGCATTCGGACTTTTCAAGGTCACACAGGGCGATCGTGGTCAGCCCAGAGTGATAGCCAAACTTCAGGCAATATCTCTAACGAGCATCTCCTTAATCTATGGGAAGTGAGTTCAGGACAACAATTTCGGATATTGCAGGGCTATACAAACGCCGTACATTCAGTAGCTTTTAACCTTGAGCAAACCATTTTAGCAAGTGGGGGAGATGACTCGATCATTCGCCTCTGGGACATCCAGACAGGTAAATGCATCCGCTCTTTAAATGGTCACGCAGGACATATCTGGCAAGTTGCTTTTAGTCCGAGTGGTACTATCCTCGCCAGTTGTGCTGAAGACTGCACAATCAAGTTATGGGATGTCAGTAGTGGCAACTGTTTAGCAACTCTCACTGAACATCCTGACCTAGCGCGCACCCTGACATTTAGCCACGACAGCAAATTTCTAGCGACTGGTGAAACTAACAAAGTGATCAAGCTCAGAGATATCGTTACAGGAGAATGTCGCCGAGTCTTTCAAGGACATACAGCCCCAATTTTAGCGATCGCATTTAGTTCCGATGATTGCCATATCATCAGTAGTAGTCGCGATAAAACTGTAAAAATTTGGGATGCCCAAACAGGTGGCTGTCTACATACGATTGCTAACCTTGATTCAACCATATCTAATATCTTATTTATGCCGATGCATCCCCATATCGCGATCGGATGTGGGGGTAAAAATGTGTATCGCTGGAATACTCAAAATGGTGAATTAACACCTGAACGGATAAGTCAAGATGGCAATATTTTGACAGTTTCGGCTGATCCCAATGGCATGTTGCTGGCTAGTGCAGGTGAAGATACAAATATAAATATTTGGAACTGGCAAAATAGCGAAACTATAAATACTTTAGTTGGACATACTGGCACTATTTATGACGTGTCATTTTCACCAGATGGAAACTTGATTGTTAGTGGAAGTCGTGACGAAACTATCAAACTTTGGGATGTAAAGACAGGTGCATGTATCCGAACTTATCGCGAACCACGCCCCTATGAAGGGCTAAATATTTCTAAAGCTACAGGTTTAAGCACTGCTCAAAAAGCCAAGCTAATCAGTCTAGGGGCAATCGAGGAGTAAAGTTAATCAATACTCTAAGACTTTTTCGTAGACAGATTTCATTTGGTTGGCGATCGCTTGCCAATCATAATTTTGTTTTACATACGCTTGACAAGCTTCCGCAGTTGGCATTTGTCTCTGTCCAGATAAAGCTTCGATCATGCCTTTCGCTAGTTGCTGAGTTGTACTGCCTTCCAAAACTAAATCACTCGAAAAAGGTAATAAAATTTCAGGAATACCACCGATTGGTGTTCCTAAAACAGGTGTACCTGCGGCTAAAGATTCAATTACGATTAGTCCGAATCCTTCAAGTGAAACAGTTGGCACGATCGTCAACTCAGCCGCTCGATAAGCGATCGCCAAGTCTTGATCTGGCACAAATCCCAATAGCTGCACATGGTTTTCTAGTTGCAGTTCATTAATCTGCGATCGCAATGCTTCCGCGATCGCACCTTTGCCCGCGATTAATAGCAATATTTCAGGGTGCTGTTTGCGAACAAGTGCGATCGCCGCAATCAAATTTTCTAACCCCATTCGCTGTACCAAGCGCCGCACACAAAGAATAATGCGGCGATCTTGCACCCAACCTAGCTTTTCGCGTGCCTGTGCGATCGTCAAGCTCACATCAAACTCAGCCGTATTAATCCCTCCACCAACCACAAAAATCTTGTCTGGCGGCACATTATAAGTCTGATGTAAAATCTGTCGAAAAGCCTCAGACAAAACGATAAATCCATTAGCTCTTTTATAAACAAGCTTCTCAATTGCCCATTTCCCAAAAGTTGATAATCCTCCTGATCCTTCGGCTTTACTTTCCAATGCCCAGGGTCCATGAAAATGCATTACCAATGGAAGCTTGCCAAGTCGATCAAGCACAGGAAACGTGTAGAGCGCAAAGTGTGAAGCGACCAGATCATACTGAGAACTGGATAAAGTTCGATCAACCGATTTTCTAAGGCTTAGCGATCGCTGCCATGTCGAGCTATCCGCCGCCGCAAATGCTTCCACTCTGCCGCCTGAGCTTTGCCACACATTCTCACCGCCCGTCACCAACCCACTTACTTCAACTCCAGCAACTGGCAAATAATTAACACATCCATAATAAACACGAGACAATCCACCTGCATCATCCAGAAACCAGCTCGTACCTATCTGTAATGTTCTCATAATTCTTTACCAGCACCCTTACCTAAAAATAGAGGATAGCATTGCGCCATCCTCTATTTCACTAAATATTAAGTCGTTCAGCATAATTAAAAACCGATATTAAGAAGGATGGGTCGCC
>JANXUJ010000111.1 GCA_025356295.1 Cyanobacteriota bacterium | reverse complement strand
CGGCGCTTCGCGCCGCCTCTATTTTATTTGTTCTTCAATGAAAGTTATGGTTCAAAGCCTTCTAGTTCAGGTACTTCAGCAACTAAATGCACACCTTGAATATATAAAGATCGTCCGTATTTACCAACATTTTCTAGACGTAATTTGCCGCCCTGTTTTTTGGCTTGTACTGCCATATCGATCGCAGCACCAACACCTCTACTGACAATCTTCGTCACTCCTTCAAAATCCAAGACGATCGCAACTAGCTTACGATCAATAAATGGTTGCACCGCTTGTCTAAAATATGGAACCGTAGTTACACTCAAAGCACCATTTAGTTTGAGAATAACTTGATCGCCATCGATTTGTTCAACGATCTTGAGTTCATCTTGTAGAAATGAGGAGTGAGTCATGGTTGAAGAATGGTTTTTGGGATAGACAGGAACTTACTCATACGGACTGTTGTACCTTGATTGGTAGATTCGATCTCTACCTTATCGACCAATGCTTTGATCATGTGTATACCAAAGCCGCCATTCTTGACACCAATCTCGGATATCAAATCAAAATCAGGCGGTGGTACACTGTTAACGTCAAAACCTGATCCATGATCATGGACTTCTACAGTTAGGCTGTTATTCGCTGCGAGAACTACAACTTCTACGTCAAGGTCAGAGGCACTATAAAGTATCGCATTAACTAAAGCTTCTGTAAGAGCTTGTACGATATCTTGGACAGAATCGAGACTAAACCCCATTTTTGTAGCGAGTACTTCGACTGCTGCGATGGGAATGTCCTCGATTCCCTCAACGGGTGGAATTGAGATTCGCAGCTTTAAAGGCTTCTCACTCATGGGGAGTCATTCTTTAGCTTTGCCGAGTGTACTATACCATAACCGAGGTTGGCAAAACCAGTTAATTTTTGATGGGGTTTTTGATGAGGTTGTGGATATCTATTCATGATTGCCCCATATTCTAACTGTTTCGGCGATCGCGGCGATTGATGCTGAGCCAATAATTAACAACACACTAAGAGCGTTTAATTCGGGAGTTACGCCGCCACTCCGCAGAGATGAGAAAATAGCGATCGGTAATGTGGTCGAGCCAACGCCTGCGGTAAAGTAAGCGATTACAAAGTCATCCATGCTAAGAATGAAGGCTAATAGGCAGCCTGACAAGATGCCGGGTAAAAGCTGCGGTAACAATACGCGCAAAAAAGCTTGTAGTGGCGTAGCTCCAAGATCAAGGGCGGCTTCTTCGAGTTGGGGATCGATGGTGGCGAGACGACTGGAAACGACAACAGCTACATAGGCTAAGCAAAAAACAATGTGCGCGATTACAATTGTGCCGAGGCTGAGTGGGAGCTTGATGGCGGCAAAAAATACGAGGGTAGCGATCGCGATCGCGATATCAGGAACGATCAAGGGCAGATAGGTCATACCTCGATATAAATTCTTGCCAGGGAAATAATATCGAGCCAAGCCAACTGCTGTAAGCGTTCCTAGTACAGCCGAGACTGAGACAGATACGATCGCCACACTGAGACTGTTTTTCAGTGCTGCTAGCAATATCGGATTTTGCAGGAACTTGGCATACCATTCCCAAGTAAATCCAGTCCATTGTGAGGGGGATGGGGACTTGTTGAAGCTAAAAATAGTAAGTACGGCAATCGGTAAGTACATATACAAAAAGGCAAGTACCGTATACCAAGTTTGCCATCGCTTAATTGGCGAAGTTTTGATTTGACTAGCCATCACTAACCACCCTGCGATCGCCATATTTAATTAGCAGTGCGATCACAATCGTTACGGCTAAAATTAGCACCATGCTGATCGCTGAGCCAAATCCTCTGTTGTTACCTGCGCCCAAAAATTGCAACTCAATGATTGAGGCGATCGTGCGGCTACCCGGACCACCTAACAGTTGGGGATTAATGTAATCGCTAAAACTAGAAATAGAAACCAGAGATGCTCCTGCAATAATTCCTGAAGATACTTGCGGAATTGTAACTTGCCAAAAGGTCTGTCTAGCATTAGCGCCGAGGTCAGCGGCCGCCTCTAGCAACCGCAGGTCAAGACGTTCAAGTGAAGTATATAAAACTAAGACCATATAGGGTAGATAGGTATAAACCATCCCGATAATTACGCCCTCAGCTTTGTTTAGTACATTGATCCCTGACAGCCCAATGAAATTGAGCAAGCTGTTTAAAACTCCTGTCGGGCGCAAAATCGTGATCCACGCATATGATCGCAACAGTGATGAAGTCCATAGGGGCAGCACAAATAATAGCAATAAAATATTGCGCCACCGTTTAGGTGCAATCACAGCTAGCCAGTAAGCCACAGGAAAACCTAGGAATAAACAGAACAGCGTTGTGACAATTGCATAAAGCAGCGATCGCCAAACTACAGTTAAGTAAATAAAGTTGCCACCAACGTACTCAAAGACTCTCTGATAGTTTTTTAGACCAAATTCAGCCTCGCCAGATGGCACAAGACTCTGAATAAAAATAAAAATTGTGGGAATAAGTAAAAATGCGATCAACCAAAAGCCAGTTGGCAATAGCAAAGCAAAAGGCTCAAGCCATTTGAATCGATGAGCCGATCTTGGGGAGTTACTGTCTAGAGTCATGGGGCTAATCAGGTTTAGAAGTAAAGAACTCGTGAGTCAACCCCTTGCGATCGCAAATAGCGAGATACGGATTCCGCCGAGTCACGATTTTGATAAGCACCTGCATGAATATAAGTGCCGCGTCCAGAATTTGATAAAAAGGCGTTAGGAACATACTGGCGTATGCGTGACAGCAAAAACTGATTATTTGCGCTTGCTGGGACTGCCGCAACATAACGGAAGTTAGGATTCTGACTTTGTTGGGGTAGTAACTGATCGTTGCTCAATCCAGTAGAAGTAGTTTGGGTTGAGAAATTGGCGTAGTTATTATTTGGGGCAATGGAGTTACTATCGTAAGCGGTTGGCACTTGAATTGCCGATGATGACTGGATAAAGCCTGACTGTGGCTGCACATAACCTGTTGACACATAGCCAGTTTGGACAACTTGAGTTTGGGGGACAACAGTCTGTGTCACCACTTGTCGAGTTTCAGGAACTAACACTTGCTGCCAACGCGGTACAAGTACTTGCTGGGTCTGAACTTGAGGCACAACCGTATTTGTTGTGATCTGTTGATATTGGGGCTGGGCGCAACTAGACTGCACGTTGATTTGCCCTGCTTGCAAGCATTGATTGTTGGCATAAGCTAGGTTCTGTTGCGGGGCAGCGCTGAAGCTCTGTGGCTGTGATTCTGATTGGATAACTACTTGCTGGGTTGAATTTGGTTGAATAACTACTTGCTGGGGTGAAGCTGGAGTAAAAGTAGTGGTCGCTTCAGAAAAAGGAACAGGTACGTTACTTTCTTTGCCTTCAGACGCTCGAAAGTATTTTTGTGCTGATAGTCCCGATTGTTGTAGTGCGACCGCTAAGCTATCAGCACTGGTTTCGGAGTTAAATGTACCCGCTTGGATTGCAGGTTGGTCATTGATTTTTGTCGCAAAAGCTCCTGGAGAGACGGTGCGAACTTTTTGTAATGTTGCAGCATCATTGCCAGCAACAAAAATCACAAAACGCGCTGACGCGGGTTGAGCGATCGCCATTGATAAGATCGTAGAGGCGATCGCTACAGTTCCAAGAATACTAAGTTTGTTGACCCAATTCACAACAGTACATCCCCACATTTGAATGTAATAATGGCTAATCTTAACTTGACTAGATCAAATGATATTTTTTCTAGTCAAAATTACTTGGTTTATTTAAGCACTTAAACAGGATTTAAACGTATGGAAAAAATTAAAACTGGTCTGAATATTGCAATTTTTATCTTCTTAGCAGGTTTTATTGGCTTAGAGATATGGACACTGGTGGCACATTTCTTAAAAACTTAAATCACCTTATACTTTTGCCGTGGCGCTGCGAATTTCAGAATAAAACTTTGATGATTGCACGCAGCGATCGCCTTTTCGATCGTCTTGCAATAGTGTTGACACTCGAAATCGTAAGTTGGGGTTACCATACCAAATACGCTCAGTGATCGTTCCTTGAGCCGTCATAGTCTGAATGGTGAGCGCTTCATCTATACCAAGCTCATAAATGGCTTTGTTTCGCCCACCTAAAATCAAACCTTTTTGAGGTGAAGCAATATCGTGGGGTACAGGGATGATCAAAGCACTGCCTTGAGGCTTTTTGTTACTTAGAGACTCCTCTTCCCATGACATCTTCATCGGATGTATCGCTGTATTTGGATCAACATTATGTTTCTGACAAATCACAATCAAGTCTGGATCATCAAGACTTAAAGAAGTAATCTCAATCAAAGATCGAATGTCATTACCATTTCCTTCGCCAAATTGATGATCGCTACGTTGCGATCGCCAACGACCGACAAAAAGTTCCAGAAATTGATAAATATCCATTAACGGCAAAGCTAAAAAGGTGTAAGCAAACTTGACTAAATATTGACACAAAATAACATCAAAAAGTAGAGAGGGCGCAAAGCGCCCTCTTTACTTTTTGATGACGCTTAATTAATTTAGCGGCGATAAGGAACAAGACGCTCATAATCGAGATTTTGAGCAGATACAGGAGTCGCGTTAGCCGCAGGGCTGCTGATACTACGAGCCATGTTCAAGAACAAGGCTGGATCACCTGTTTTTGGTTGTCTGTCGGTAGACACATAGGTACGGACAGTATTTTGCCAAATAAGCTGAGGGAAGCCCAGCTGTCCACGATGATAGGCATCATAGCGAGGGGACTTGAGGTTGAAAGGCACTTCGCCGATTCTTTGGCTAGGCAACACACGGCGGCGTTGGTAAGGCAAGATGTCATCGCCGAATGCTTCAAGATATTCATCACTGTTGATCAGGGCATCAATGAAGCCTTCAATGCCTTTGGTGGCTACTACAATTGACCAAGTGATTTTTTCGCGATCGCTATAAACATCGCGACCGAGAACTCTTTGGACAGTTTGTTCAACAAAGCGGTAGTTGCTGTTTTTGTCATAAAAGCTGCTTCTGTATGTGCTGGAGAGGATTAGTCCGCGCACAAATTGTCTGACCGAGATGTTGCCAGAGCGCAATTGCGATTCTAAAAATTTTTCGCGATCGCTGGCAAAAGCATGAAAGAAAATTTGACGATAGGCAGCTTCGATCAACTCGTCAAGCTCACTTCCAGACAGCAAGTTAGCAGTAGTGTAAATGCGAGGTGTGTTGTCACTACCGACTGTGTAACCAGTGACGCGGGAGTTTTGCGTCGCTGGAGCGTAATTCAACAAAGGAATCGCCACGTTTAAATCTCCAAATGATATTATCGAAATTATTGAGAAATTTTATGAAAAATTTTAAAAATATTTATTCTCAAATCTACAACGAGTTTGATCACAAATAATCTAAATAAATTAATCTAAATAAATTTGTATAGAGGCTAATCTCTAGTCAATGATAGAGTAGCTGAAATTAGCTAGTTCTACTTGCTTCATATAAGTTTACAGAAAGCACACGAGAGATTGAAAGCTCAGTGTCTTCAGACCTGAGATGAAAATCGGACGAGCGAATTTATTCGCTTTCTTCTTTTAGATTATGCCACGACTAACAGTATTTACGCTACTATAATCAATATAAATAAG
>JANXUJ010000079.1 GCA_025356295.1 Cyanobacteriota bacterium | reverse complement strand
GGCGACCACTCTCTGGTTCTGAACTACTTAATTAAGTTATTGATACTTGAGTTATTGATATTTTCTAAGCAAAAGTTTTGGCTAACCAATGGCTGGGTTTAAAAACTGTGATTAATGAAGGAGCAAATTTGATAAATGGTGCTGATGTCGTAGCAGATATGACTGATTCCGAGTTGCTATCTACTCAGGCAAAATCCCCTTTGCAAACTGCGATTCCGATCGCCCTAACTTTCATTGTGGTGGCGATCGCGATCGCTCTGTGGATATTGCGTCCCCCACTTGATACTTATACGCAGTCGGTCTTAAACCTATCGGGTGATGCTGTTCAAGGTCGTTCTATTTTCGTGATGAATTGCGTGGCTTGTCATGGACAATGGGCTGATGGAAAAATTGGACCGAATCTGCATGGGGTTTCTGACCGTAAGTCTGATGCGCGACTGATCCATCAAGTTGTTAGTGGCGAGACTCCACCGATGCCACAGTTTCAGCCAAGTCCACAGGATATGGCTGATTTGTTGAGTTATTTGAAACAGTTATAGCGCTTTAAGGTTTTGTTTTCCCCCAAAGGCGGGAAAAAAAAACCCTATTTTTGGATTTCTAAGAGTTCTTTGATCCCTTTTTCGGCGACATCTAGCATTTGATTAAGTTGCGATCGCGAAAATGTATCCGATTCGCCAGTGCCTTGCACTTCGATCAGCTTGCCATTGCTGTCCATCACTACATTGAGATCAACACTTACGGCAACATCTTCTTGATAATTTAAGTCCAAAATTGGTTCGCCATTAAGTAGACCAACGGAAACCGCCGCCACCGCATTACGGATTGGGGATTTGGTTATTTTGCCTTCAGCAAGTAAGCGATCGCAAGCATCTTGCAGCGCCACAAATCCGCCTGTGATCCCGCCTGTGCGAGTGCCACCATCGGCTTGAAGTACATCAATGTCAACCGTAAATGTGTAATTAGCGATCGCGGTCATATCTAGTCCTGCTCTCAGGCTCCGTCCAATTAATCTTTGAATCTCTTGAGTCCGTCCTGAAAGTTTCATAAACTCGCGTGAATGACGAGGAATCGTTGCCGCAGGCAGCATCCGATATTCCGCCGTCAACCAACCTTGATTACTCCCTGTTAAAAATTTGGGGACTCCTGCTTCTATGGATACAGTACAGATCAAATGTGTATCACCAAATTTTGCCAGCACTGAACCCGCAGGTGATTTGGTAAATGGATGTTGCAGGTGAACGGGACGCAACTGATCGTAAGCACGACCATCAAGACGTTGAAGATTGGATAAATTGTTCATAATTTAATGATATCGCGCTCCCCCTTACTCTCCAGTTTTGCACTATTTTTGGAGTTTAGTCTTTTGAGAGAGAAGCGCGCAGTTTTGTCTGGCAAAGGCTGACCTAAAAAAGAATGTTTTGCTAGCCAAAAACATTCTTTTCACATACAAGCAAGAGCCGCAATTTTAGCGATTTTATTGGCATTTAGCCCCTCTAACTCATCAAGACTCAGCCACCCATCTTTAACCAAACCCGCAAATATAAAAACTAACATCGGTAGGTGATAGTCATATCGACCATCTACTTCATGACGTTTGACGCTCAAAAAATCATGTAAGCGCCACATATCATCGACTTCAGCCAAAGAACTTGCTTGATAACGCACCGACTCGATCAGAGCGCTGATTTCTCGCTTATAGGCTGTGTCAAAAGCTTTCCTAGCTGTGTTTTCCTCTACGGTTGTCCACTCAGCATTCATTACTTGCATTGTTAAATTTAAAATGAAAATGTTTATTTATATTAAGAATAATAACAACTTATGTATAGTTTGAGCGTTTATCACTAAGTTTCTTTGTTTTTTCCTTGCAGTATTCCTACTAAAATTAATCGTAAGGTCTGTAATCGTAAGGTCTGGTTTTGCTTTCTACTGTAAATTTGTGCAAACGTTTGCTAATATGTAAATCGTTCTTTTAATAAATCGTTATTTGATAGAAAGAACCAACTATGGGTGACTGGCGCAGTGGTAGCGCATCGGACTCTTAATCCGCTGGTCCTGGGTTCAAATCCCAGGTCACCCATTTTTCCTTTAATTTTATACTTCTAACCGTCCAAAGAAGAGTCGCCGCAAAGCGATGACCTTTTTTTTAGACGGCTTTATTAAACTGCTGACGCTAGCTGTTTTGGATTGTATTCACGACTCGGCGGCGGGTTTCGAGAATTTGACTGATTTCGCGGGCAAAGTTGGGCTGACGATCAATCATTTGATTCACACTGTCCGACAAAGTGGGGATTTATGCAAAAATGATTGTAAGGATATATCAATCCAATCCAGAGTCAAGTATACGAATATGCAACACCTAAGTTCGTTTAACTCTAAAGCAAGTATTTCTACCCCCACTCATATAAAAAATTCAGCTTTACGAGTTTAGGATTGATGATGGGGATGGCGGGAGCGATCGTTGCGCTCAATCCCACCGAATCCTTTGCCATTGGGTTTTCGGGAAGTTATGCCCCAAGCAAGTGGACTTTAACTAATAGCAATGCTAATGGCTCAGTTAATACCACTAAGGCGCCAACCTCAATTATTGTAACTGGTGGAAATAATAGTAGTGGTAGTTCTGGCTCAACCTCATACACTGTCACTGCGGCTGGCAGCGGGACTGTAACCTTTGGCTGGAGCTATTCAACTTCTGACACTGATGGCGCTGTTGACCCCTTGTTTCGTATTGTCAATGGAACTAAAACAATTTTGTTTAGTAATAATTTTTCCCAAACTGGTTCGGGGACGGACTCATTTACTGTAGCCACAGGTGATACATTTGGATTTGGTATTAATACACTAGATAATACGGGTGGAGCCGCTTCTACAACTTTTACTAACTTCTCTCCTAGTGCAACTCCAGTTCCCTTTGACAGAGAGAAAAAGCATCTAGCACTTTTTCTCCTCAAGCTCACTATTAAGAGCAATGTATTTTAGATTGGAAATTCCTTATAAAATGTTAGTGGATAACCCAGTGATGAGAAGCATTGCCACGTTTTTAAGAATAAGCATCAATTAAGCCATGTTGCAGCGCATAGCGTACCAATTCAGTACGGCTGCTTGTACCAGTTTTGCCAAATAACCGACTCACATATTTCTCGACATTGCGGATGGTTGTACCGAGGCGTTTGGCAATTTCTTTGTTCATTAAGCCCTCAACCACGAGTTCCAAAACGCTTTGTTCACGCGGTGTGAACTCGAGCTTGATCGGTGGCGGTGTGATGTTAATCGCTGGCTTTTGTTTGAGCAGGGCTTTAATTTCGGCAAGTTGACCTGCGAGATCGGTCATTTCTGAGGTGTTGCTATTGGCGGTGACAGCTTGAATGGCTCGCCGTGCAATCAGATTTTCGGCGATCGCGACTAACTCATCAGGATCAAATGGCTTCGATAAATAGGTGTCACAGCCAGCGTTATAACCTTCGATACGATCTTTGGTCATGCCTTTTGCTGTCAAAAAAACAACAGGCAAATTTAAAAATCTGACATCTTCGCGCATTTGTTTCAGAAACTCATAGCCACTTACTTGCGGCATCATGATGTCTGAGATTACGAGATCGGGCGTGGCTTGTTCTAGCAACTGCCATGCATCGCGGGCATTGCTCGCCACCTGCACAACAAAGCCACTATCTTCGAGATAGGCTTGCACGGCTTCTCTTAGCCCTGGTTCATCATCCACAAGCAGGATATGTCCTGACATAGTTATCCTTTCATTCTGTGATCGCAATATTGCTCACTATATATCAAGCGCGATCGCCACGAAAACGAGGTTTATCATATCCATAGAGAAAAAATGATGGTCAAAACTCTTTTCATTTAGAGATATATTTGTAATAATCATAGAGATTTAATTATGCTTTTTTATAAATAAATAGAGTCTACATGATAAATAACTGGCTCGAAAATATCTGGCTGATTCCCTGCTATTCGTTAGTGGGAGCGATGCTATCGATTATTTGGTTTCCTAGCATTACGCGCAAAACAGGACCCAGACCCGCAGGATATATTAATATTCTGATGACCTTTCTTTCATTGGTTCATGCCATCTCGGCGCTGACTGTTGCTTGGGGACAGCCCGCGCGCATTGTGTCTTTTGGATGGTTGACTGTGGGCGGACTAAACTTTAGCATCGACTTGCAAATTTCGGTGATCAATATTGCGGCGATCGCCTTAGTTACATTCCTAAACCTGTTAGCACAGCTTTATTCGGTTGGCTACATGGAAATGGATTGGGGCTGGGGTCGATTCTATGCGCTGCTAGCCTTTTTTGAAGCGGGGATGTGCGCTCTAGCCCTCTGTGATTCGCTCTTTTTTAGTTATATGATTCTTGAAATCTTGACTTTGGGAACCTATCTGCTCGTGGGTATTTGGTATAACCAATCCTTGGTGGTGACAGGAGCGCGCGATGCTTTTTTAACTAAGCGTGTGGGTGACTTGTTTTTGTTGATGGGTGTGGTTGGTTTGTTCCCTTTAACAGGAACTTGGAACTTCACTAAGTTAGCGGATTGGGCAAGCACCGCTCATCCTGATCCTACAGTGATCTCGTTGGTCACATTGGCGCTCTTAATTGGTCCGATGGGAAAATGCGCCCAATTTCCGTTACATCTCTGGCTAGATGAAGCAATGGAGGGTCCATTGCCTAGCACGATTGTGCGGAACTCGGTGGTGGTGGCGACAGGCGCTTGGATACTGGTGAAGTTGCAACCGATTTTTGCATTGTCGCCGTTTACGCAGCAGGTGATGATTGCGGTGGGAGCCGCCACGTCTCTGGGAGCTGTCTTGATTGCGATCGCCCAAATTGATGTCAAGCGATCGCTCTCTTATCTGACCAGCGCTTATATGGGGCTAATTTTTATCTCCGTTGGCGTTGGCGATACTCATAGTGCCTATATGTTGATGTTGGCTCATGCTTTGGCGATCGCTTTATTACTCATGTCAGTGGGAAGCATTATTTCTAACAACATCAGTCAAGACCTAAGGGCATTGGGTGGTTTATGGAGTCGCCGCCCTCTTTCTGGACTGTGCTTTTTGGTAGGTGCGATCAGCTTGATTGGATTTCCGCCCCTAGGTGGATTCTGGGCGATGGTCGATTTGATTTCCTATCTTTGGCAAGACAATTCCGCTTTAGCAGAATTACTACTATTGATTAATGGCTTGATGGCTTTTAGTCTCATGCGCGTATTTGGACTGATTTGGGGCGGTAAACCCAAGCAGATGACCGAAAGATCAGTAGAACCCCTATGGTTAATCGTTTTACCGATGACGTTCCTCGCAGGTGTGGTACTTCATGTTCCCCAAATACTGATGACTTGGAAAATTATCCCAGATTGGGCGATGCTAATTAGTCCTGATGCGCTTCTTCTAAGCGGCTCCAGTATGGTCGGACTAGCGACAGGTGGATATCTCTATCTCAATCAACAAGTTTCAAAACCTGTAACTCTTCCCTGGCTGGGCTTACAAAAATTCTTTGCCAACGATTTTTATACCCCAAAACTCTACAAAGTCACGATTGTGGGATTAGTGGATGGTGTATCGCGAGGGATTTATTGGTTTGATCGCTTTTTTGTTGATGGTGTAGGTAATTTCTTTGGATTAGCGACTCTATTTAGTGGTCAAAACCTTCGATACAGCACCTTTGGTCAGTTACAACTCTATACCCTGACGATCATGGTTGGCATCGGAGTTTTACTTTTATTACTGTTCAATCGTACTCTCTAATTCAGGAACAATACTATGCTCAGCGCTCTAATTTGGTTGCCTGTGATCGGCGCTTTAGCGATCGCCTTTCTGCCGCAAAATCAAGTCAAAAAAGGATCGGCAATAATCGCCACGGCGATATTAATTCTTGATTTCATCCTCTTGCGTCAATTCGACATTAAGATTTCCACCTTCCAATTAATAGAAAATTTACCTTGGTTAGAAAATCTTGGCTTAAACTACAGCCTCGGCGTGGATGGGCTATCTTTGCCACTTGTGGTTCTAAATGGATTGCTAACTTGGTTGATCATTTGTTTTTGCGATCGGCAGATCAAAGAACGTAATAAACTCTTTCATATACTAATGCTCTTGATTCATGCGGGTGTGAGCGGTGCAATTCTCTCAACCAATACTCTGTTATTTGTACTGTTTTATGAGATAGAACTAATTCCTCTCTATTTAGTCATCGCTGTTTGGGGTGGCGCACAACGTAGTTATGCAGCGATGAAGTTCTTGATCTTCACCGCTATTTCAGGGATTCTCATTTTAGTCGGATTCCTTGCCCTAGGATGGCTAACTGCTAATCCCACACCAGTTTTCGACTATGCAACCTTGCAAACTCTTTCATTACCGATTGAGATTCAAGTTACGCTCCTAGTTGTCTTGC
Source organism: Cyanobacteriota bacterium (assembly GCA_025356295.1). GTDB lineage: Bacteria > Cyanobacteriota > Cyanobacteriia > Pseudanabaenales > Pseudanabaenaceae > Pseudanabaena. The sequence goes on along the minus strand of JANXUJ010000079.1, from coordinate 2,499 downwards.
TATTAGGCTTTACGATTAAAGCTCCTTTCGTACCATTCCATACATGGTTGCCAGATGCCTATGTGGAGTCCACAACCCCAACGGTAATGATGCTGGGCGGCATTGTTGCCAAACTCGGAACCTATGGTTTATTCCGCTTTTGTGTCGGCTTGTTCCCTGATGCTTGGGCATTACTATCACCTTGGATTGCGCTATGGGCAGGTTTAGGAATTCTCTATGGTGCGATGGTAGCGATCGCGCAAAAGGACATCAAACGCATGGTCGCTTATAGCTCCATCGGTCACATGAGCTATATTCTCCTCGCCGCCGCCGCCGCCACACCTTTGAGCATGGTCGGCGGGATCATTCAAATGGTGAGTCATGGCTTGGTGCTGGCGCTACTGTTCTATTTAGTCGGCATCATCGAAGAGAAAGTCGGCACAAGGGACTTAGATGTTTTGAATGGATTACTTAATCCCATCCGTGGTTTACCTTCGACCAGTGCTTTACTCATCTTAGGCGGTATGGCGAGTGCAGGTATTCCAGGGCTAGTTGGATTCATTTCCGAGTTTTTGATTTTCCAAGGTAGCTTTAGCAAATTCCCGATCCCCACGATCTTCTCGATTATCGGTACGGGACTTACGGCTGTTTATTTCGTAATTCTGCTCAATCGGACTTGCTTTGGCAAGTTGGATAACCATACTGCTTACTATCCTAAAGTTAGTGGATTAGAGCAATTACCAGCCTTGATTTTGACCGCATTAATTGTGATTTTGGGAGTGCAACCATCGTGGTTAGTGCGTTGGAGCGAAGCAAGCGCGATTCAACTTATTGCTCGTGTTCCTGATGTTACGGTTGTAGCTAGTGGAGACATAAAATCCTCAACCCATGAGAAAATATCCTTAGCTTTTAGGAAAGATACAAAATGATCGCCGCACCTCAAAACTATCTTTCTACCGCTGACTATTGGCAATGGGAAGAACAACAAGAAGAAAAGCATGAGTATGTCAATGGCATGATCTATGCGATGGCTGATGCTACCGAAAATCACATTGATATCACAACTAACTTAACTGTGATCCTTTCCAATCATTTAATGCAATTTATAAAGATGTTGCCTTATCAGAAACAAATTTGGAAACCAACACTGAAACAAACACGGAGGAATAAATAATGGCCACCACTTTAATCACCCCACCTACCAAGTTACCGCATTCCACTCATGCCTATGCTGATATTATCCATCGCCTTGAAGCTGGTGGATCGATGCTGCCTGATACCCCTGAAAACTTAATGCAGATTATCGGGCTTTACAAAGCATATGCCGTGCCGATGGATTTCTACTGGCGAGATTTGCTTTACATTGCTGAACAAGTGTTTTTAGAGCCAGTTCCTGCTTTTAAATACTTTTTGCCACAGGAGTATCTAGATTTGCATAATCACTACGCGGGTGATGACGCTGATTTGCGGTTTTGGCGCGGTCCCGCGACAGCACATCCAGAATTGCTAGATTTTATGAATAAAGGCGAACTAAAAGTCAAACTTCCCAAGATATTCCATCATCTCTATCACGATCGCATTAACATGGAGTTCGCCGAAGAATGTATGCGATCAATGTTCTGGCATCGCGGCTTGGGTGGTGAGTTAGAGCCATATATGGATTCTGAAGAATACCGCCAGAATGCCGATCGCGCAATTCGAGCTTCTAATCAGAATAATCCGATCATGATTGGACTGTATAAGCTTTTCCCAGAGATGTTTATGGAGCAGTGCCGACAATCGACTATGTATTCGGTGCTGGGATTGTTTTGGGAAATAATGGCTCCCGTATTTTTTGAGATGTCAGACATTTATGATGAAGGTGGCTTTAAAGGCGTGCCTGATGCGATGGACTTTTTGGTAAATGGCATCTTTGCGATCGCAGGTCGTCCTATTTATCATCGTGTCAATATTCGCGGCGAGTGGTTTGATATTGTCCCCAAATCAAAAGGATTTACTTGGCTCTATGAAGCTGCTTTTCCTTATGTTGAGGCTGTTTTTTATCGCACCTCACCTTTTCGCGGTACTAAGTCATACAATGCTCAAGCTCATGAGATTCCTGACGATCAGAACGACTTCCATTACGGCATTTTGTACGCTGACAAGTTCCCTGTTGGCTCCGCAGGGATACCTCCAACCTTGTTGCATCAAGACATGTACCACTTTTTGCCACAATATCTAGTGGACTATTACAAACAACATTGTCGTGGTGAAGATGACATGCTGATCCAATTAGCAATCAGTTTTCAGCGATCGATGTTCAATGTCACTTCGGCAGTAATTCAGGCAGGGAGAGCCGCTTTTCTTTATCCATTAGATGATCCTAATCCTCAGCATCTCTTAGCCAATCGCCATTATTTTGAAGGACAACTGAATCGGTTCTGCAATCCTAAATATGGTATGGATAAAGCTGCTAAACTTACTGCGGTTCAAGATCAGAGTTATCGCTAACATATCTACAAATTTAGAATCTACAAATTT
>JANXUJ010000075.1 GCA_025356295.1 Cyanobacteriota bacterium | reverse complement strand
GCCAGTAATGTAAAGATTATTCTCATAAGACTATGAAATATTGTCAATTAATCACAAGTTGTATCTTAGCAATAGTAATGTTTTTAATGCCGCTATCAGCTCATGCTGCTAGCTCTTCAAGTGTCACCCGATCTCTACTTAATGAAGCAGGTGGTGAAGATTTTTCTGGACAAAGTTTAATTCGAGCAGAGTTTACTAACGCTACCTTTAGAAACACTAATTTTAGCAATGCTGATTTGAGAGGCGCGCTTTTTAACGGAGTTTTACTAGATGGGGCTAATTTACATGGGATAGATTTTGGTTCAGGCATTGCCTATGTCTCTAGATTCAAAGATGTTGATTTAAGTGATGCAATCCTAGCTGATACAAATATGCTGCGATCAATATTTGATAATGTTGATGTGACGGGCGCTGATTTCACTAATGCACTTCTAGATATGCAGCAAGTAAAGAAAATTTGTGTTAAGGCTTCTGGAATAAATTCTAAAACTGGTGTCGATACCCGTGAATCTCTAGCTTGCTCCTAAAAAAGGAGTTGCAAAGCAACTCCTTTTTTTTTATTCTAGAGGTTCGACTGATACCCCACGAATAATACGAGACAATTCAGATTTTTCGTCCACGGATACCCTAGTTGGAGAACCACTTAAAATCCGCTCAAATCCTTGGAATGAATCTTTAATCTGTGCGCCTTGGTCAGTGATGATATATTCGCGAATACGGCTGTCATGTCGCGAACCACGCATTTTAAAGACGTTGACAGCGCGAGACATCTGTCCACGAATTTCTACATATTGTAAGAGGATGATTGTGTCAGTAATTGTTGAGATATGTGATTCGGTAATTGAATGTGAACCCATAAATTGATCGGTTGTATTTGTAAATAAGCCAGTGATTTCCTCTTGCTTGACGTAGCCAGTTAAACCGATTACAAATTGACGGAAAGTATTATTACTTACGCCTCTAGCGAGTGCAGATAGCGAGTCTATCGCAATCCGAGATGGTTTAAAAGACTCAATTTCAGACTTAATCACTTGCAAATGATCTTCTAAGCCAGAAGATTCAGGATAAACACAGATAATTTTTAATAAGCCAGAACTTTCCCACTTATCAAAATCAGTTCCCCAAGATGATGCGTTGCGAGTAAGTTGTTGCCGCGACTCTTCATACGCAAATAAAATTGCCCTCTCGCCACTTTCACAACCATTTTCAATAAACTTACTCACCATCAGGGTCTTACCAGTACCCGTTGCGCCTGTAGTCAAGATAATCGAATCCTTAAAATACCCGCCACCACACATTTCATCAAGCGTAGCAATACCAGATGAGACTCTAGTATTGGAAGATTTTTGGGTAAGACGCATTGCTCCCAAGGGAAATATATTGATACCTTTACTGGTCATTGTAAAAGGGAATTCGCCCTTCATGTGGGTTGTACCGCGGAGTTTAAGAATTTCGGCAGTACGATGACGGCGCTCTCCATCTAATACATTTCTTAAGATGATTACATTGTCTGATACAAACTCTTCTACTCCAAATCTTGCTACGGGGCCATATTCTAACTCGCGCTCGGTGGTCATAACTGTGGTGACGCCGAGAGATTTCAGGCGCGCGATAATACGGAAAATTTCGCGACGGACTAAGCCTAAAGAATCATATTGCTGAAAAATAGCAGTCATTGAGTCAATCGAGATGCGCTTCGCTTTGTATTTGATTATTGCGTATTGAATGCGCTCTATCAGGGCGGATAGATCAAAATCGCCGACTACTTCTTGACCTTCGGGGTCAGGTGAGGCATCAAGGATAAATAATCTGCCTTGATCAATTAGTTCCTGTAAGTCCCAATTAAAGCTGTAGGCATTTTTGATAATGTCGGAGGGTGATTCTTCAAAAGTGACAAATACGCCATGTTCGTCTAGTCCAGTAATACCGTTGTAGAGAAACTGCATGGAGAGAAGAGTTTTGCCAGTGCCAGAAGTACCGCTTACTAGGGTTGAGCGTCCTTTTGGTAGTCCCCCATGGGTAATGTCATCTAACCCTTCGATCATAGTGCGTAATTTTTGTACACCTAGCTCTTGTTTTTTGATGTCATTTTTGATGTCATTGTTGTTGTTTTCGATAGATGAGCTAGTCATTGCCAATTAATTCCTCATATAGTAAATCTAGTCCAATTAACACTTTTTCGCGATCAGAAAGATCGCCAATAATCTTTCTGACAGGCGGCGGTAAAACTTTAGCTAATGTTGGAGTAGCTAATATTTTGTCTTCTTCAGCGAGTTGTGGATTTTTTAATACATCGATGACTTTTAATGTATAAACTCCTTGAAATTCTTTTTCAAGAATATCGTTGAGCATCTTCAACGCTCGTACTGAGTTTGGCGTGTTACCTGCGACATATAGTTTAAGGACGTATGTTTTACGAATCATTTCATTAATTTTGCGTGTTTCGGCTATTTGTGACTTATCTTTGAAACTATCTTATGGTCTGGGTATAGAGCGTCGATATAGCTCACAGAGATGGGCGATCATGTCAATCAAGGTAATGCGATAGTCTAATAAGATTTCATCGTTCCGCCCTTCTAGTCTCAGTTGCTTAGCGAAGTCATCCATTAGTTCCATGTGCATTTCGAGGACTTGTGAAACTGAAATGTCTGCAAAGAAGGAAAGGTTCACAAATTCATCGATTCTTTGGTTTAAATCATCGTTTTTTTCTAGGAAGTACTCTAGTACAATTGAGCGATATATATTTTTTAGTCTACTGAGGTACTCTTTTCTATCATCGGTGGAGAGGTTACGCAGGAACAGTCGTGAGTCGCGTTTGTAATATACTCCTAAATATCCTAAACGCTCATTGAGTTTTTCAGATAGTCTTTGTTGTTGCACACTTAAGGATTCGGAAAATGTAGTGTGAGGAATGTTGACGTAGACTTGGTGTCTGACTTGTGGAAAGATTTTGATAAAGGTGGCGATCGCCTGATCGATAATAGTTGGTAGATCGTGGAGTTGATCAAGGCTAATACTGATACTGGCTCTATAAAAGTCTTTCGATTCGGCTTGTTCATGATGAGGTTCACTGTTTTCATAAAGATCTTCTAGAACTAGGATAGTGGGTATAAAGATATCTAAGGTTCCCAGATAATCGACTATAGTCTCAGCATCTCTAAATATAACTAGACAATCTTGTGCGGTTGGAGATTTGGTTAATAAATTTACAAGTGGCTCCAAATCCGAAACAATTGTGACGGTGTATCGATTCTCTGGTAAGAATGTTGAAAGAGTGAATTCAATTTGGCTGCTTTTGGTTTCTGCCACCAAACAGCATACTTGCAAATTTGACAAGGTAGGCACAGGTTACTGGTGGTTTAAACGACTTGAATTTTATCTTAATCTTTATTTTCGCACTTAAATAGCAAAATCATGTGAGATTGATGGTTGCGCTATGAAGAAATTATAGATTGTTATCAAAAAGGGTCTCAGTATATGGACTCCCTGATCTTAAACCAGTCTCTAGAGACATATGGGCAGACTAATGTGGCAATTTGCCACTTGGTTGCCAAAACTTCTGAAGCGTTAAATTTGCTTAGAAAAGGATGGTCTCATGTTGTGGTGTTGAATCAACATGATCAACCACAAGGATTGTTTGATGCACGATGTTTGTTAAATTGGCAATCTGAGTCAGATTGCTGTGTGTTTGTTGCGCCCTCTATTTTTCTGCAAGATATTGACCTTGAGCCGCTACCTATAATTTCTAGCACAATAACAATTGCTGATTTTTTGCAAAGAATTTCGCAATATCGACACTCGGCGGTAACTTGGGCTTTGGTGAATGAACAGGGCAAGTTTATCGCCATCTTGGAGGTTTCGAGATTGGTGCGATCGCTTATGAAATCACAGCAGACAAAAGAACCGACCATGATCGAGCTTTTGCGGCCTTTTATTCACCAATTACCTCTACCTGTAATGGTTAGCGAGCAAGGTGGCGAGATTGTGTTTATGAATTCAGCGTGGCGTAATAGTATTGATGGGAGCTTGCCTACTAGCTCTGGGAATAGTATTGAAAATTATCAATTCTGCACTACTGATGGTGAATTGTTTACTTGGCAAGTAATTAGTAAGCTACTAGAAGGGGATATGCAAGGGCTAGAAATGGCGATCGCCTACGATATCACCGCTCAAAAAAATCTTGCTCAAGAGCTATCAGGACTTAGTCGGATTAAAGATGAATTTTTGACTTGTATCAATCATGAACTAAAAACACCATTGACTTCCGTTATTGGGATGGCTAGCTTACTAAACAATAAGACTTTGGGAGAGCTTAATGATCGCCAAAGTCGCTATGTAAAAATGATTCATCAAAGTGGCAAACAATTAGTTTCAATTATTGATAATATTTTTGATTTAGCTAAAGCAGAAGTAGAACAATTAGAAATATATATTGAGACTATTTCTGTAAGAGATGTCTGCCAACAAAGCATTCAACAGGTTAGTAAATTAGTTCATCAAGATTCTGCAATTTTTCGCAACTATAATTTTGAAGAAGGCTGGGAACCTAATATCCATCTAGATATTGATCCTACTGTTCAAACAATTGAGGCTGATGAATTTAGATTGCAGCAAATGTTAGTAAATTTACTTTCTAATGCTTTTAAATTTAGCGGATCATTAGAATTAGTTGATGATTTGCCGCTTGTTGTTCCACAGGTTGGAATTACGGTGCGTTGGTGGGAAGGTTGGCTAGCTCTGACAGTATGGGATCAAGGGATTGGCATTCCTGAAGAAAAGCAATGTTTGGTGTTTCAAAAATTCCAACAGGTTGAAAATGCTTTGACTCGTCGCTTTGAAGGAACTGGGTCTAGTTTATTATTGACTAGGCATTTAGCTCGGTTGCATGGTGGTGATATTACTTTTGTTTCGCAGGTAGATGTGGGCAGCCAGTTTACGATTTTGCTGCCGCCTGAGCCTAATGCCCTAACCGTAGGAATTGATATTAGCCATAGTCGTTTGGTATTGATTGTGGAAACTTCGACTGATGCAGTGGATTGGTTGAAAAATACACTCTCGGATTTGGAGTATCAAGTAGTAGTTGCGCGATCAGGTACTGAAGCGTTAGAAAAAGCAAGGCAGTTACAACCTTGTTTAATTTTGTTGAGTCCAGATTTACCAATGTTGTCGGGTTGGGATGTGCTTGCGTTGCTCAAGGGCGATCCTGTGACGCAGCATATTCGGATGGTGATAATGAAACACGCTAATACACCAGTAATTAGCTCTCATCAGGCTGATGGAATTTTACTTAAGCCAATTAAAGTCGCAGAATTAAGTGTTTTTTTGCCTTACTATTCAGCTACTTCAAAATCTTTCAAATTTATATATCTTAATCAAAACATTGAAGATGTTGTAATTAATTTGTTTCAAGACCTCGGGCATTGCTTGATTGAGGCTGATGATTTATTTCAAGGTGATGCATTGTCAAAAATCTGGCTGCCAGATTTATTGTTGCTTGATGGTGATAATAAGTTTTTGTTAAAACATCTGGAAAACATTAGTAAGTTGCATGTACTTGCAAATTTACCAATCTTGATAATTGCCCGATCAGCGATCGCGGAAATTAATTGGCTCAAAAGTCGATTTACAGAATTGAGTTTACATGATTGTGCTGGAGTAGACCTAGATCATTTAGATACAAATCGCTCAGAGGTTTTACTGTCTTTACATCAATCAATCAATAGTGCTTTATGCTATGCAGTACCTTTGTCTTAATGATTCTTAATAACTTTTAGATTTTGTTGAGTTTTAGGTGTTATGGCAGTTGATTAGAACTTTGAACAAGGTTTAGTATGAATAAGATTTAGTATCAAAATTTAATATGGATGACAGATAAATTATTTAAAAGGATTATATTGTGAACAAATTAATAGTTGTTTTAAGGAGTATCAACCATCATGAATCATGAGAGTAATTCCTTAAATGTTGAAATCATCCCAGATATTCAGCTCAGTTGGCAACTAGAGACAGATGCCCAAGAGTTAGAACTTACGATTGCTCAGTTATTAGATCGTTGTAAAGATAAAGGACGTAACCAACTCGCGCCTGAGATTACGCGCGCGGTTATGTCTAAAATGTTCAAGGCTAATCAACGGTTGCTCAAAGCACAAGCTGATCTACTAAATGTTCAATTAGCCTTGCGTGATGCTAATGAACTTTTGGAAAGACGAATTGAACACCGCACTATCCAGTTACAAAAAACCATCCAGCATCTACAAACTGAAGCGGCGGAGCGGGAACAAGCAGAAATACTTTTAAGAGAAAGTCAACAGCGATTTTCGGCGATCGCTGATAATATCCCAGGTGTTGTTTATCGGGCTGTTTTACATGCCAATGGCGAAGTCTCGATGCCTTATATTAGCCCACGCACTCAAGAAATATTTGGTATATCTGTCGAAGACTTTTCTGAGCATTTGGAGTGGGTATTTGACATGGCTCATCCTGAAGACCGAGCTGAACTAAATGCGATCGTACAAAATTCTGCTGAAGAACTTATTTTTTTTGAACACGAATATCGTGTCTCTAGTCTATTTGAAAAAGTTAAGTGGGTGCGAATTATTTCTCAACCACATCGTCATGAAAACGGTGATACGATTTGGGATGGAGTAATTATTGATATCAGTCATCAGAAAGAGATTGAAGAATCTCTGCGAACTGAGCAAGAAAAGTCGGAAAATCTGTTACTAAATATTTTGCCGCAAGCGATTGTGAAGCAACTGAAAATTGGTAATAATGCGATCGCATCACGCTCAGAGAATGTCACAATTTTGTTTGCTGATATCGTGGACTTTACAACTCTCTCGACTCGTATTTCTCCCCACGAATTAGTGAATATGCTTAATGGAATTTTCTCTTCCTTTGATATGCTTGCCTATCGTTTGGGATTAGAAAAAATTAAAACAATTGGTGATGCTTATATGGTTGTTGGTGGACTGCCAACGCCTCGTACTGATCATGCTGAAGCGATCGCGGAAATGGCTTTGGCAATGCAGAGAGAAATTTCTAATTTCAAACGTGATGATAATACTAATTTTCAGTTACGAATTGGTATTCATACAGGACCTGTGGTGGCAGGAGTAATTGGTATCCGCAAATTTATCTATGATCTATGGGGCGATGCGGTAAATATCGCCAGTCGAATGGAATCCCATGGTCTCGCAGGGGGCATTCAAGTCACAGAGGCAATTTATGAGTTACTCAAAGATAAGTACTCTTTCTGGCCTCGGGGTGAGATATTTATCAAAGGAAAAGGTGAGATGAATACTTATATGTTGCTTGATAGTAAGTCGCAAGCACCTGATCTAGTTGCTGATAGTCAGTTTCTGTAGATTAATTTTGTGAATTTTGCCATAAAAAACCCGCAGGAGGCATTCTTGCGGGAAAAATTTATGTAGATACGTCGCTAGTGACTAAAGTATGCGTCTTTTGAATTTTGGTTGCAGTGATAAAACTCACTCTAAAACGGTGATCGCTAGATATTTTTTTTGTGACTGCGATCACATATTCTCGCAATCTACGATGTCTATTGTACTGATCAACACTTTTGCAAATCATCCTTAAACGTATAAGAAATTTAGGACTCCGCTTATGTCAATCCAAATAGCGGCATACAAACATCATCATGGCAGAGTTAATAAATAAAATAAACCATTACAAAAAGCCGCATTTTGTTCGCTTTTTGGCGATCGCGATTGGAGCCGCGATATTTGCTGCCTTTACGCCAGCGATCGCTCAAGCAGTCGAGACAAATACGCTCGAATCTTTAGGCAAAACCGCAGGCGAACTGCGCTTATCGATTGATACAAGTTGGGTATTAATCACGGGTTTTTTAGTGTTTTTTATGCAATGTGGATTTGCCATGCTAGAAGCAGGACTGGTCCGACAAACATCTGTTGTTAATACGCTTGCGGAAAACTTTGTCGATGCTGCGGTAACCCTTTTAGCATGGTGGGCAACTGGTTTTGCGATCGCATTTGGTTCAACTAACAATGGTTTTTGGGGAGTTGATGGATTCTTTTTGAGCAATGCTTTTATTTTTAAAGATGGGGCGATCGAATATGCTTTTAATACCGTAAATTCCACCGCTTCGGTGCATACACTGACCCTATTCTTTTTTCAATTCGCTTTCGCGGCTACAGCGAGTACGATCACCACAGGCTCGATGGCTGAGCGTACTGATTTCAAAGGCGATCTGATTTACACCTTTATCATGGCAGCGGTGATGTATCCACTGGTGGTGCATTGGGTTTGGAATAATGGGGGCTGGCTCAATAAACTCAGTTATCACGATTTTGCAGGTAGTTCGGTTGTGCATACTGTCGGCGGTTGGACATCGCTAGTGGGTGCATACTTACTCGGACCCCGTCCTGATCGTGTATGGGGACAAATTCCCCCAGCCCATAACCTCGGATATGCCACAATCGGTGCAATGATTTTGTGGTTTGGTTGGTATGGTTTCAATGGTGGCTCAGCGCTTGCTATCAGCAACCCTGGATTAATTAGCTTAGTCGTTGTAAATACATCTTTAGCCGCTTCCGCTGGTGCAATGTCTGCATTTTTGTATATCTACTTTCGCTTTCGTCAATGGCATTTATTCTGTGGTCTAAATGGTTCGTTGGCAGGATTAGTGGCGATTACGGCGGGTTGTGCATATGTAATGCCTTGGGCCGCGGCGTTGATTGGACTGGTGGCGGGTGTACTGGTACTGGTGGTGGTAGATATTATTGAGTGGTTTGAAATTGACGATCCTGTGGGTGCATTTGCTGTGCATGGTTCTTGCGGCATGATGGGAACGATCGCGGTTGGCTTATTTGGACATCCTGCTCTGACAATCAATAAAAAAGCTGGTTTATTCTTGGGTGGTGGTTTTGACTTATTAGGAGTCCAACTTGGTGGTGTTACCGCGATCGCTACTTTTGCAGTTATTTTCTCTTTCCTTATGTTTGGCTCACTTAAGGCTTTAGGAATGCTTCGAGTTAATGCGGAAGCTGATCGTATTGGCATTGATGTTTACGAACATGGCGCATCGGCTTGGCCAGATGTCTACCCAATTGATGATCTGCAATTTGAAGAAGAAGATTGATCCCAGAAGGTGACGCTTGTTATAAGTAACTAGTAACTTTAAAACCTAGAACGTAGCGCTAGGTTTTAGTTTTTAATAAATTTGAGAGGCATCTGTGAAGATTCGTAAGGCAATAATTGCATATAAGTCGGGCAGTCAAATTGGCAAAATATGGGCGGAACGATGTAGTCGTGAACTAGAAGAACTTGGAGTTAGAGTGCTAATCGGTCCAACAGGAGCAACTGATAATCCCTATCCTGTTTTTCTGGAGTCTATGCATCAAGAAATCGATTTAGCGATTGTGCTAGGAGGGGATGGTGCAACTTTGGGAGCGGCAAGGTATTTAGCGAAACTGGGCGTTCCGATTTTGGCAATTAATGTCGGCGGTCATTTAGGATTTTTAACTCACTCTATTGAGGAATGTGGCAATACCATCGAAATTTGGGAGCGTTTATTATCCGATCGCTTTGCGATCGAGAAACGGATGATGCTTGAGTCAGAAGTTGTGAATGTGGATCAGAGCTTGGGGAATAGATTTGGACAGCCCTGCGGTCTATTTTCATGTCTCAACGAGATATGTGTAAAACCTGCATCTCTTGATCGTATGGTTTCTGCATCCTTAGAACTAGAAATTGATGGAGAAATTGTTGATCAATACCATGGTGATGGACTAATTGTGGCGACTCCAACTGGATCGACTTCTTACACGGTGGCTGCTAATGGTCCGATCGTACATTCAGGAATGCACGCGATCGCAATTACTCCTATTTGTCCATTGAGTTTATCGAGTCGAGCGATCGTGATTCCACCAAAGTTGACAGTTAGTATTTGGCCGCTTTCGACAGATGACTTCAGTTTAAAGTTATGGACAGATGGAGTGATGGCTACTTCAATTTTGCCTGGACAGAGGGTGGATATCAAAATGTCAGATTTTCAGGCACAATTTATCGTGTTACGAGAAGGATATTCTTATTATCAAGCATTACGTCAAAAACTGTTATGGACAGGCGCAAGAGTGCGCTATCCAAATTCATACAGATGCAAATAAGCATTAAAAATCCTACTGTGTAGGATTTTTAATGCTTATTTTGGCGCTAATCGCGGAAGGCGACTCGACCAGTTTTAGGCAGACTAAAAACCACAAAGAAGAAGAAGTATAAAGTATAAATAATTCCACCAACTGCACCCATAAATGCTAAGTTTTCGACAGGTACTCCGTTATGAAATACACGGCTAAAACTCAGAGGTGGCTCAAACCAAATTTTACAAATATCACTAAGCTGTTCAGGTTTTACAAATGCACAATTAGCAAATAATAGTCGTAATCCAATGCTCAAAAAGCAGTAAATAGTGGTAGCCCATCGCCATCCTAAATAAACAGGTTTTAGTTTTTTGGGTGAAGCTTCAATGTCTTCATTCAAGTCTTGCCAAAACCAAAGTGCAAAGACAATTAATATCTCAGCAATTATGCCCGAAATAAAAGCGATCGCTAAGCTACCGATCGCTAAATAAATAGTAATGAGTACGAGACTTGTCACGCGCCCGTATAAAAGCAGCGATCGCTTGATCGCTTCACTACCACTCCGAAAAGCCCAGCCCAACAATCCAAAAGGAATAAGAACAATAAACAGTAGAGCTAATCGATAGTCTAGCCATACAAGTTGACGAATAAGAGTTGCATCCATAAAGACTAAAGTTTCTGACTATATTTTTTAGTTTATGTTACTATATTAGACCGCAGTAAGTAATTACGAATAAACAGCTATATCTGTCAACAAGAACTCAATAAAAAAAGCGCGATCAAGACTGGTAGGTCTTAACCTCGCTGTAAATGGGCTTAACGAAACATCTATGTTGCTAATTGTAGATTCTCAAAATACATTCTTTTTTGCATCAGCTAAATAGCCGATTAAATAACCGATCTAACTAGATTTAGCATTAAAAAAAGAGAAGTAACGCTTCTTTTTTTGTTTTAGATATGTTTTAGAATTAATCTAACTTCACTCTCTACTTGAATTATGAAAAATCTGTCTAAACTTAAAAAATCTCAAATTTCAAAAGGAGCGCAGATTTCTGATGCTGTTACAGGAACTGTTGGCTCATGGAAATTTATTCTTATTCAAAGTTTTTTGCTGGCATTATGGATCATTCTCAATGTGATTGGCTGGATTAAACATTGGGATGAGTATCCTTTTATTCTGTTAAATCTGGCGCTTAGTTTCCAAGCTGCTTATGCTACTCCATTCATCTTGATGAGCCAAAATCGCCAATCTGAAATAGATCGCGAAAAGGCGAAGCAAGACCTTGATGTTAACATAAAAGCAGAAATGGAAGTCGAGTCTTTGCATCAAAAAATTGATAGCTTAAGAGATAGAGAGATTGCTGAACTTAGGGAAATGTTGGCTATGCAAAATAAGACTATTCAGCGATTGGAAGAAATGCTTGCTCGCGAGATTGGCGCTAATCATCCTGATGCATAAAGTAGTGGACATAAAGTAGAATAGGTTGAGTAGTTGTTTTTAGAAACTGATCGGCAATGTCTGCAATTTTAACTAAAGTCCCCAAACAAAAGCTCAAGAATCCGCCGCTGCAAGTGCATACTTTGGGCGATCGCGTTTTACGTCAACCTGCGAAACGGATTAGTAAGGTAAATGATGAAATTCGGCAGACTATTGTCGAGATGTTGCAAACGATGTATAGCAATGACGGTATTGGGCTAGCCGCACCCCAAGTGGGAATTAACAAACAATTATTAGTCATCGATCTTGAACTCAAGGATGAGAACAAGCCTCCTTTAGTGATGATTAACCCTGAGGTGAAGTCTGCGGGTGGAGACTTGATTACTGGCGAAGAGGGCTGTCTGAGTGTGCCTGAAGTTTTTTTAGATGTTGTCCGTCCTGATAAAGTTGAAGTCGTATATCGTGATGAAGAGGGGCGACCACAGCGACTTGTGGCGGATGGTTTGCTAGCAAGGGTGATTCAACATGAGATGGATCATCTCAATGGCGTGTTGTTTGTTGATCGTGCCAAAAATGCGATCGCTTTGAACAAAGAACTAAGCTCTCATGGTTTTTTGACAAAGGATGTCCAAGCAATAAAATAGTTTGCTTCTGGAAGATACAGCCTGTTAAGGTTTTAAGTGATACAGATAAATTTTTGAAAGCGCCGCTTTGCGGCGCTTTCAAAAATTTATCTGGGTTTGCAATAAGCGCAAAGCGCTGTATTAAGTTCGCTGCTCTAATATTTCAGCAAAGGCTTGTTCAAAATCTTCGGTCATGATCTGGAGATTCTCTAGTAAATTAGACTCATCGAGTTGATGGCGGCGAATTGCGAATATAGCGGCGCGATTACTGAGAAAAGCAAGATCGGCTCCATTCCAATCTTGGGTGCGTTCTGCCCAATTTTCTAATTTAAGACTATTAGCAAGAGGGCGATCGCGATTATGCACGGCAAGAATGGAACTACGGCTATCTTGATCGGGTAAGTCCACGATCATATGCAGTTCAATCCGACCTGAGCGCAACAAGGCTGGATCGATCGCTTCACGGCGGTTGGTTGCACCAATCACTAATAGTCCTTCGGCTGATTGCAATCCATCAAGTTCGGTTAATAATTGACCGATGACGCGATCGCTTACGCCACTGTCGCCCTGATAGCTGCCTCTCGCGGGTGCGAGTGTATCAATCTCATCAATAAAAATCACACAGGGAGCTGCCTGACGTGCTTGAGCAAACAATTGCCGAATTGATTGCTCCGATGCGCCCACCCATTTTGTTAGTAGTTCTGAACCTGCCACCGCAATAAAATTAGCTTGAGCTTGAGTGGCGATCGCTTTTGCCAGCAGAGTTTTGCCAGTTCCGGGTGGACCATAGAGCAGAACGCCCCGAGTAGCCTTAGCGCCCGTATGAGCATAGAGGGCGGGATCGATTAAGGCTCCTGCCACAGCTTCTTGGAGAGTTTGCTTAACTTTAGTGAGTCCACCAATTTCTGCCCATTGGACTTTAGGAACTTGAATTTGTAGCGATCGCAATACGGCTGGTTGAACTTGCTTCAGGGCAAATTCAAAATCTTCAAGGTTCACATCAAGGCTGTCAGGAATATTCTCTAAGCTAGAAACCTGACGGCGCAACGCATTGGTCGCCGCCACTTGGCAAAGCCCCTTCAGATCGGCTCCGACATAGCCATGAGCGCGATCAGAAATATGATCCAAATCAACATCACTGGTCAAAGGCATTGACCGCGTATGGATTTCTAAAATCTCTCGGCGCGCAAAGCGATCAGGAATTGGAAAAACAATCTCGCGATCAAATCTACCAGGACGGCGCAAAGCGGGATCGATCGCATCAGGACGATTAGTTGCCGCGAGGACAATCACTCCCTTTGTCGGAGTAAATCCATCCATTAAGCCTAACATCTGTGCGACTAGCCGCTTTTCGACTTCTCCTTCCACATTGGCACGATTGGGAACGAGAGCATCAATCTCATCAATAAAAATCAGACATGGTGCAGATTTTTCGGCTTTCTCAAATACTTGGCGTAACCGAGTTTCGGCTTCGCCATAATATTTGCTAATAATTTCTGGTCCTACGATCGCGATGTAATTTACACCTAATACATTGGCAAGCGATCGCGCTGTGAGAGTTTTGCCAGTCCCTGATGCGCCCACTAGCAAAACTCCTTTAGGTGGCTCTAGTCCTAGTTTTTCTAAAATATCGGGTCGCTTTAGAGGTATCTCTACCAAATCGCGTAACTGTGCGAGGGTATCACCCAGCCCACCGACTAAGTCCGCGATCGCGACAGGAGTCGCAGATTGATTGGATGGAGTGTTTTTAGGGGTATTAGGCTTTTGAACATCAGGCGATGTCACTTTGCGATCGCCATCTGATGCGGTGGTAGGCGAGCGGGGTATATTGCCTCGGCGAGGAATACTCGTCATCGGTCGAGAAGTTACATTTACCTCTGTCCGCATTTCACCAGACTGTTTCTTTTCTTCAAGTTTTTGGGCGAGATCGATGAGTTGCTCGAAGTTAAGTAGCTGTTTTACTTCATCAACTAAAGACTCTAAGCCTTCTACTTTAAAAGAAAAATTGCCTTGATTATTACTCATCGATACTGTTCTCTGTGTGGAGCCATTTGACTTTATTTTAGCGCTGTTTAATCTGAATAACATCAAAATCCCAGCCGAGCAAGAGGCGATCGCTTTGTCATAAATTAACGTAAAGCTTTTTCTTCAATCTCTTTAGCTTGGCGAAGGATTTCGTTAATCAGGTTTTGGTAGCTACTTTCTCCTGCTTTTAATTTGAAATATTCAATTAAGTTGGCATCTAACGAAATAGTAATAGACTGCTTGCGAGGCATAGGTTTTAGTCCAATACGAAATTTTGCCCGATCTAAATCTGTTTGTGTGACTTCAGGATATTCATCACGGTCATTAAAGGTTTCTGAAGAAAATGAGTTGCTCACTTTTATTTGCCTCACGCATGGAGATAATACGGATTTCATCTTCGGTTTCGGTATGAACCATAACAACGACTCTCATACCCAACATTCCCAGTGTTACCCAGCGCTGTTCGCCATAGTTTTCACGATCATCTTCAAATGTGAATGTTGAACCTGTAAACACCTTTGTAGCATTGGCAAAATCGATACCATGCTTGATCAGGTTTGTTTGTCGTTTAGGCTCGTGCTAGATAAATCTCATATGTAATCCAATTATACATATTTTGATTATTAATTTGGCGTGATCTCTGGATGCATAATGGGACTAGGCGATAACTTCACTAGGTGTAAAATTTGATGATCGTTAATCAGCTTGAACTCAAGCAAGCATTAAAAAAAGAATATTTGAAGGTTAAACCCGATCGCGAAAGTGTTGCGGAATTTAAGGGTAATGTGGTGCGGCTGATTGATGCCATTGATGAGCAAAAAGATGAGGAGTTTAATAAAAATTTCCTGATTGATTTTTTAAAAAGGACTTATTACGGTGATCGCTATTTCATTAATACCAAAGAGAAAAGCGATCTGGCGATTCATCATGGCAAGAGAGCGGATAGTGAGGTTGGGGTAATCTTTGAGATAAAGAAGCCAACTAAAACGGGTGGTGTGGAGATGCCAAAGGTAAGCAATCTCAATACCAAGGCGGTGCAGCAATTGGTTTTATATTTTTTGCGTGAGCGCGAGACGCATGGAAATTATCAGGTTAAGCATTTGGTGGCTACAAATGTTTATGAGTGGTTTATTTTTGATGTAGATATTTTCGATCGCCTGTTTTATCAAAATAAGGTTTTAGTTAAGCAATTTAAAGATTTTGAAGAGAAGCAATTTAGTGGTAAGAAGACGGATTTCTTTTATAAAGAGATTGCTAAACCTGCGATCGCTAATGTCATCCAGCAAATCAAGTTTACGCATTTTGATCTGCGCGATCTTGAGAGTTTAGATTTAATTGATCTTTACAAGATTTTTTCGCCTGAACATTTATTGAAATTGCGTTTTGCAAATGATAGCAATAGTTTAAATAAGCCTTTTTATAATGAGTTGCTCTATATCATTGGGCTGGCGGAAACTAAGGAAGGTGGGAAGAAGCTGATCGGGCGAGTGAAAGAGGGCGATCGCCACATGGGCTCGCTGATTGAGAATGCAATTAATGAGCTTGATAGTTCCGATAAGATTTCGCAGTTAAAGAAGCCTGAGGAGTTTGGGGTAACTGATGATGAGAAGCTTTTTAATGTGGCGCTGCGGTTGTCGATTACTTGGATTAATCGGGTTTTATTTTTGAAATTATTGGAAGCGCAGTTACTTAAATATCATGGGGAAGATCAGGATTTTGCATTTTTAAATTTGAATAAGGTAAAGAGTTATGGCGATTTGAATCGGCTCTTTTTTAGTGTGTTGGCTCGTGAGCAAGGCGATCGCGTGGCGAGTGTGAAGGAGATTTTTGCAAATGTGCCTTATTTGAATAGTTCGCTGTTTGAGTTGACGGATATTGAGCAGCAAACTATTTCGATTAGTAATCTGGCTAGTGAAAATCTACCAATTTTCGGGGCGACGGTGTTGATTGATGGCAATGAGAGAAAGAGATCGGGCGAGTTGAATGCGCTGGAATATCTGTTTGAGTTTCTCCATGCCTATAAGTTTAGTAAGGATGAGTTTGAGGATAGTCAAGAGGATAGTGAAAAATTAATTAATGCGGCGGTGTTGGGGTTGATTTTTGAGAAGATTAATGGCTATAAGGATGGGTCTTTTTATACGCCGAGTTTCATTACGATGTATATGTGTCGTGAGACAATCAGGCGATCGGTGGTGCAGAAGTTTAATGAGGTGAAGGGTTGGAATTGTCAGAATCTAGATGATTTGTATGAACGGATTGATGACAAAAAAGACGCAAATGCAATTATCAATAGTCTCAAAATTTGTGATCCTGCGGTGGGTTCGGGACATTTTCTAGTTTCGGCTTTGAATGAGATAATCGCGATTAAGAGTGAGTTAAAGGTTTTATGCGATCGCGCTGGTCAGTCGTTAAAAGATTATCGGGTGGAAGTTCGTAATGATAAGTTACTGGTTTATGATGAAGATGGGAAGTTATTTGCTTATAATCCTAAAAATGCTGAGAAACAGCGCGTGCAGGAGGCGCTATTTTATGAGAAGCAGACGATTATTGAGAGTTGTTTGTTTGGGGTAGATATTAATCCCAATTCGGTAACGATTTGTCGGTTGCGGTTATGGATTGAGCTTTTAAAGAATGCTTATTACAGAGCCGATGGCAATCTCGAAACTTTGCCAAATATCGACATTAATATCAAGTGTGGAAATTCTTTGATTAGTCGGTTTGGTTTGGATGTGGATGTAAGTCAAGTTTTAAAGAAGCAGAAGTTTAGTATTGAGCAGTACCGGAATGCAGTACAAACTTATCGCAGTGCGGAAAGTAAGGCACAAAAGCGAGAAATGGAAAGTTTGATTGCCAAAATTAAATCTGGTTTTAGTTCGAGTTTGTTGGCTGGTGATCCGAAAAAGGTGAAGTTACGACAGTTACAGGCGGAGCTTTATGGTGTGGAAAATCAGATGTTGTTATTGGAGGAGACTAAGGCAGAACAGAAGGCAAGGGAGAAGAGGGTTAATCAGTTAAATAATGAGATTGATAAGTTAAGCGTGGAGATTGAGGATATTGAAAGCGGACGGCTATATGAGAATGCTTTGGAATGGCGGTTTGAATTTCCTGAAGTTTTGAATAATAATGGCGATTTTGTTGGTTTTGATATAGTTATTGGTAATCCTCCTTACGGGGCTATCCTATCGGATATCGACAAAGAGTTTATGAAACTCGAATATTCGGATTATCACACTAGATGGACAGATACCTTTAACTACTTTACTGGAAAGACTTTACTAATTACTAAGGAAAAATCATATAATTGTTTGATTGTACCGAATAACTTCTTATTTCAAAATGAGTATGAGAAATCTCGAAGAAAACTTCTCAATTTATCTTCAATTGATTTGGTAATAAACTTGGGGGATAATGTTTTTGATGACGCAGAAGTCCCTACTACAATCCTTTTGTTTAAAAAAGAGGTTAACTCCAACTATTTTGTTGAATATGCAGATCTAAGATCATTTAATAAATCTAATACTTTATTTCAACAAATTGAATTTTCTAAATACTCAAAAAATGACATATTAAATACTTCATCTTCAGTTTTTGGGGTTAATGGATTATTAGCAACTATTAATGCTAGAAATTCTAGCAATATAAAGTTAGTTGATGAAATTGCTCTAGAAGTTGCAAATGGTATTCAACCTACTGGAGATAAGATATTCAGGCTTAGTTCATCTAAAGCAGATGAACTTAAAATAGAGAAAGCCATATTAAAAAAGGTATT
>JANXUJ010000070.1 GCA_025356295.1 Cyanobacteriota bacterium | reverse complement strand
AAAATTCCCAAATATTATGATGTCTGTTTCTTAATTCCTATGTAAGTTTAACCATGCGATCGCTTCTTCGATACTTGCCACTTTCTTTCCTTCAGGCATCGCAGGACGTTGCACCATCACAATCGGAATCTCTAATTCCCTTGCGGCAATAATCTTGGCATAAGTTGCATCCCCACCGCTATTTTTACTTACGATCGCCTCAATCTCATATTCACGAAGTAATTTCCGTTCTTGCTCTAAACTAAAAGGTCCTCGATCTAGCAAGACCTTGCTATTGGGAAGCTCGATATCAGGTGGATCGATGGAACGCATTAAATACCAAGTCTTTGGATAAGTATGCGATCGCTGCGAAAATGGCTCTAGTTGTTGTCTACCTGATGTAATGAATACCCGATTTACAGATTCAGGAATTGCTTGTGCCGCCGCTTCCACACTTTCCACTTCAATCCAATTGTCGCCAGATACTTTCCCCCATTGTGGACGAACTAGCATGAGGTGAGGAATTTTAACAATCTGAGAAGCGATCGCACCATTGATCGTGATATGTCCTGCACAGGGATGGGTAGCATCAATGAGAAAATTAATAGAATATTCTTGTAAATAGTTGACTAATCCTTCTGCACCACCGAATCCACCGATGCGAACTTGTCCAACTAGCGCGGCTGGTTTTTTAGTGCGTCCTGCGAGGGAGCTAATTATTTCTATTTCGGGAATAGTGGAAAGTTGAGCGGCGAGTTTAACAGCATCACCAGTGCCGCCCAAAATGAGAACTTTTTTCATGATTGGAAGTATTGGAAATTATTCTATGCTGTTTAGTCTGTGACATCTATGTTAGCTCTTTTCTAAATCGTAAAGTTGCTAACGAACTTTGTGACAAATACTCCACCTGCAACACTAACTAAACTTTCAAAAGATGTATTTTGAATCCGTGAAGCTGTAGCGGATAATTAGGTCAAAACATAGAGTATGAGGACTCGTTTACTCTGCAAAAGTCCACCTCAATAAGATAGTTTACTGTAGGGTCAAAGAGCGTGGGCGTATATGCATTGATTCAGATCGAAATGATGGAACCGAAATTTTTACTTTTGTTAAAACAAGTAACATTAGTTAGTCAATAAGTAAAATTTTTATGGAAGATGTCCTTCAGAAGGGCAGAGAATCAGCAAATTCGATCGCGCCTTCGGCTTCATTAGCGATCGCCTTCAACCGATCCAACATATCCGCAGTCACATCTTGCCACATCCCACGCTGACTCGCTTCAAGCAAACGTTCGCTCATATCTCTCAAAGCCCAAGGATTACTCTTTTCCACAAACTTGCGCACATCTGGATTGAAGATATAAGCCTCAGCCACACCTTCATACATGAAGTCAGAAACACAATTGGTAGTCGCATCATAGGCAAATAAATAATCGAGAGTTGCCGACATCTCGAAAGCACCTTTATAACCGTGACGCATCGCTCCTGCAATCCATTTAGGATTGACAACACGGGAACGGTATACCCTTGCAATCTCCTCACTCAATTTGCGTACTTTCGGCTGAGCTACTCGCGAATTATCGCCAAAATACACTTCTGGAGCATTACCAGATACCGAAGCGATCGCCGCCGTCATCCCACCCTGAAACTGATAATAATCATCAGAATCGAGAATGTCATGTTCGCGATTATCCTGATTTTGCAACACGATTTGCATATTGCCAAGACGTTGATTAAAGGCTTCAGGAGCGGATTTTCCTTCCGATCTGCTGGTGTAGGCGTAGGCGCTCCAATTGATATAGGCACGCGCTAAATCTTGCTCACTTTCCCAATTTTGTGATTCGATCAAACCTTGTAAACCTGCACCATAGGCGCTCGGCTTTGAGCCAAACACTCGATAGCGCGATCGCTCTTCAGCTTGTTCTAAAGTCAATCCTTCTGCTTGCCAGTGCGTTGACTCTTCTTGCACTTTTGCCGCTAAAGGATTTTGATCGGCGGGTTCATCGAGATTTGCGACAGCATTCACCGCGCTATCAAATAAATCAATAAGATTAGGAAAAGCATCTCTAAAGAATCCTGAAATTCTTAGAGTCACGTCCACGCGAGGACGACCCAAAATCGATAAGGGCAGAATCTCGAAATCAATCACGCGGCGCGACACGCCATCCCAAACTGGCTGAACACCAATCAGAGCCAGAGCTTCTGCAAGGTCATCGCCACCCGTTCGCATGGTCGAAGTCCCCCAAATCGATAGCCCTAAAGTTTGCGGATATTCTCCATGTTCTTGAGTGTAGGTTTCGATTAGTACATCAGCAGCCTTACGTCCGATATCCCAAGCAGTTTCTGTGGGAATAGCGCGAATATCGACTGAATAGAAGTTGCGTCCTGTGGGTAATACTTCGGGTCTGCCTCTGGTCGGCGCTCCTGATGCACCACTGGCGATATATTCGCCGTTGAGTCCACGCAAGAGATTTGTGATTTCTTGCGTGGTTTTGTAGAGAGATGGGAGAAGGCGATCGCTGATCCATGTCAGTTCTTTTGGAATCGCAAGACCCTCACCCCAGCCCTCTCCTGCGGGAGAGGGGTTAGGGATGAGGGCATCAACCAACTCCGCCGCATATTCTTCAATCGCTTCAACCGCATCTCCAATAATCCGACAACTCGCTAACTGTGGATGAGCATTAGGTACAAGCAATTCGCCTAAATCCGCAGTCAGTGGATCAAAATCTAGCTGCCAATCCTGCGCGATCGCCCGTGTCAGCCCCACACGATTAGCGGTTGGGTTACGCGCGATCGCAACGACTAAATCTCTTAACTGCCGACCTTCTGGACATTGCCCAAAAATATGTAACCCATCGCGAATCTGAGCCTCTTTAATTTCGCAGAGATAACCATCAGCAGTCGTGAGAATCGTATTGAGAGAATCTTCTAAACGGTCGAGGGAAATCCCCAAATCTTGATGGAGATTTTCCTGCTTAATTAACGCAGTCAGGCGATCGCGAATCATGCCTAAACGAGATGGATCAAGGGTTTCCGCTTCATAATACTCATCGATCAAGCCTTCTAATTGCTGCAAACCGCCATATAACTCAGCGCGAGTCATTGGTGGCGTGAGGTGATCGAGAATGACTGCCTGCGATCGCCTTTTTGCCTGAGAGCCTTCCCCAGGATCATTGACGATGAAAGGATAGAAATGTGGCATCGCTCCAAAAGCGGCTTCAGGATAGCAATTTTCTGATAGAGCTATGCTCTTCCCTGGGAGCCATTCGAGATTACCATGTTTGCCGATATGCGCGATCGCATGAGCATTAAACTTACCGCGAACCCAATGATAAAAAGCCATGTAGTCATGGGTGGGTTCCAAATCAGGCGCATGATAGTTGAGGGTCGGATCGAGATCATAGCCGCGCGAGGGTTGAATGCCGACAAAAATATTCCCAAATTGGATGCCCGCGATCGCAAATTCTTGTTCCTGTCTCGGCTCACTCCATCTTGTACTAATTCCCATCTGCACAGGCTCAGGCAAATTCTGAAAATAATTTTGATAGTCCGTTAAAGAAAGCGATTGATAAACCTGACGCACACCAAAGGATTCGCGATCATTAGTTACGCCTGTAGTTAATAATTTCATCAATTCATCGCTAGTTTCAGGAATCTCACCAACGTTGTAACCTTCATTTCGTAGAGCTTTGAGAATCTCTAAACAACTGGCAGGAGTATCTAAACCAACTCCATTTGCTAATCTGCCATCACGATTAGGATAATTTGCCAAAATCAGAGCAATTTTGCGATCGCCTATCTCCGTATGCTTTAGCTGCACCCATTTCGCCGCCAGATCAGCCACAAAATTGATCCGCGATCGCACAGGTTCATAGGTCAGCACTTCTGTTTGCAAAGCCAAATTTTGACCTTGCATGGCTTTGAAAGAGACAGCTCTGGTGATAATTCTGCCATCAACTTCTGGCAAAACTACATTCATCGCCATGTCACGCGGCGTTAATCCCTGCGTACTTGATTCCCATGTTTTCCGAAGTCCACCGCTAAAAATCACTTGAAACACAGGTACATTCAGAGTTTCCCAAAGATCGACTTGAGGATTATCAGTCTTTAAACTTGCCAGAGAAAAGCTAGTGGTATTGAGTAAAACATCAACTTTCTGTCCACATTCAGGCAAGCAATAGCGAATCAGTTCCGCTTGCACATCAGCTTCTTTGAGCGATGAAACATATATGGGTAGAGGTTTTAAATTGCGTTTAGTCAAAGCTTCACATAGAGATGCGATCGCTGCTGTGTTGCCTGACAAATAATGAGCGCGATAAAAGAGAATCGCGACTAATCCCTTATTTGCTTGTTTCTGCTCTTCAGAAAGCAAAGCTTCTGCATAAATACCAATTCGCGGCACTGGTTGGGGAACTTGATATGCGGTCTCAAAATCTAGAAATTCTATCGCAATAAACTTTAATAAATTGTGGTAGTTCGCAACTCCCGCTTCAATGAAGTATTGCCAGACTTGATTTACTAAAATTAATGTCGTAGTGGAATGGCTCATCAAAGTTGGGTCAGGTCGCTCATCCCCAGGTAACACGATCAAGATTGCGCCAGTATTTAGAACTGTTTCCTTAACAACTTCTAATCCATAGCTCCAATAAGATTGTCCGCCAATCAAACGCACAATGATTACCTTTGCTTTTGCCAAAACCTCTTCTGCATAGGTATCGATCGCGATTTGTTGCTGCAATTGCAATACATTCACCACCCTGATCTGCGGAAAATCTTCAGCTAATTGAGCAGTGGCAGCAGCTAAAGTCTGGATATCAGTATCAGCCGCAGTGATAATCACAATCGGCGCAGGCTGCTGCTCGACAAAAATCACGCTGTCGGTGGATTGGTTCCAGCCTCCTGATATAGTGGCAATACGATGCATTAGTTTAGTTCGGCTAGGAAAATTAGGCAATGTCTATTATTATCGCAGGTGAACGTAGTGGCGTGGGGAAAACTACGGTTACTTTGGCTCTGTTAGCAGCCATGAAAGCGCGATCGCCATCTCATAAATCTCTAGTGCAATCTTTTAAAGTGGGTCCCGATTACATCGATCCCATGTTCCATTCCTACATCACAGGATTACCCTGTCGCAATCTTGATCCTGTCCTCACTTCTGAAGCCTATGTGCGCTCCTGCTTTGCTAAACATTCTCAAAATGCTGAATATGCACTTATTGAAGGAGTCATGGGACTATTTGATGGCGCAACAGGTCATGATGATACGGCAAGCACTGCTCATGTAGCACGATTGCTAAATGCTCCCATAGTCTTGATTCTCAATTGTGCCAGTACTTCTCGATCAATCGCCGCGATCGCGCATGGATATCGCACCTTCGATCCGCGTATTCAAATTGCAGGTGTAGTTCTCAATCGCGTTGGCAGCGATCGCCATTTAGAATTATTAACACAAGCTCTAGCACCTTTAGAATTACCAATTTTAGGAGTTTTGCGCCGCCAAGATAATATCTCCATTCCTGATCGCCATCTAGGACTCATCCCCACGGCGGAAATGTCTGATCTTGATGGAATTATTGAGCGGTTAGCCCATTTAGGCGAGACTTGCTTTGATTGGGAAAAATTACGGCCATTAATGGAAAACCCTCACCCCCCAACCCCCTCTCCTTCAGGGAGAGGGGCTGGGGGTGAGGGCAAAATTCGCATTGCGATCGCCCAAGATCGTGCCTTCAGTTTTTACTATGTTGATAATCTTGATCTGTTTCGAGACATGGGTGCAGAATTAATTCCTTGGAGTCCGATTAGCGATCGCGAATTGCCCGAAAATATTCAAGGTTTATACTTTGGCGGCGGATTTCCTGAAGTATTTGCCAGCGAACTAGCTGAAAATAAAACTGCTCGAGAATCTGTTCAGAAAGTAATCGAATCAGGAATTCCCACCTATGCCGAATGTGGCGGCTTGATGTATCTATGCGATCGCATTGTTGATTTTCAGGAGCAATCTTTCCCAATGGTGAATGTTTTTCCAACGGCAGCAAAAATGGGAAAGCGACTAACTTTGGGCTATCGTCAAGCGATCGCCCTCCAAGATAGTCCATTAGTTAAAAAAGGCGATCGCATTTGGGGACATGAATTTCATCGATCATCTTTAACAGAAATTAGCGATCGCCCCTTATATTCACTGCAAGGTTATGATTCTCATTTGCAATATCCATCTGAAGGCTGGCGAAAGTATCAAGTTCATGCGTCTTATACCCATCTCCACTTCGGCGCACAAACTCATTTATTAGAGAGATTTTTGACTAAGTGCGATCGCTTTAAACCGCCACTTGTTTAAATCACATCCGCAAATGTGCGTTCCATCTTTCTAAAATACCAGATACCGCTCCAAAGCAACAAAATCACTAAGGCAAGCGATAGAAAAAATCCGGGTAAATAAAGAGTTGCCTTGCCACCGAGAATTGCCCATCGAAATCCGTCAATCACGCCCACCATCGGATTTATCGAATAGAGCAAGCGCCATTGTTCGGGAACAATATTGCTACTAAACCCAACAGGTGAAATGTATAGTCCAAACTGAATGATAAACGGTACGATAAATCGAAAATCTCGATACTGCACTGTCAAAGCCGCTAGCCAGAGTCCCACACCCATCGAAGCTGCACAAGAAATCAGAATAAAAATAGGTAATGTCAAAATGCGCCAATCAGGCACAAAGTTATACCAAATCATCAATCCTAATAGAATCATTCCTGAAATTAAGAAGTCCACAAAACTGACGATTACTGCACTGGTTGGCACAATCAATCGAGGAAAGTACACTTTAGAAATCAAATTAGCATTACCAATCAAGCTGCCACTACATTCGCTCAAAGCGTTCGCAAAAAACTGCCAAGGTAACATTCCTGCAAAAACAAGAATTGGATAAGGAACTCCTTGTGAGTCCAGCTTAGCTAATTGTCCAAAGACTACTGTAAACACAACCATCGTCAAAAATGGTCTGATTAACGCCCAAGCAATCCCGATCGCTGTTTGTTTATAGCGCACCAAAATATCGCGCCACGCCAAAAAGTAGAACAGTTCTCGATATCGCCATAAATCTTTCCAATATTGGCTTTCTGTCCTTCCAGCTTCGATCACTAACTCTTGATTAGAAGCAGTATTTTGGTCATTCATAAATTTCAAATCTAATTTTTCGGTAGTGCTAAAGAGGTCAGGATTTTAGAGATTAGGATAGTCAGCGCAAAGTGCTGACTATCCTAATCTCTAGATCAGTACCAATTTTTCTAGCTAATCGCTGAAGAGTTTTGCATTTGATGATATTTCCATAAAGCGCCTTTTCTGGCGATTAGCTCTTGATATCCACCTTGCTCAACTATTCTACCTTTCTCTAGTACAACTACTTTGTCAGCACGAACTATAGTCGAAAGTCGATGCGCGATCGCAATCACCGTACAACCCTTAGCCAATTCATCAAGTGACTCCTGAATCATTCTCTCTGTTACAGAATCAAGCGCGCTAGTCGCCTCATCTAAGATCAAAATTTCAGGTTTACGCAGCAATGCCCGCGCGATCGCGATCCGTTGACATTGCCCACCCGACAAACGCACACCGCGATCGCCAAGAACTGTATCAAAGCCCTTGGGCATATTCAGGATAAATTCAAGAGCATTTGCTTGCCTTGCCGCATCTTGCATCAGAGCTTCGTTGACATCATCTAGACCATAGGCAATGTTGTAGCGCACTGACGCATTAAAAATAAATGTACTTTGGCTGACGATTGCCATCTTGCGACGAAGAGAGCTAATTTTTAAATCTCTTGAGTCAATTCCATCAATTAAAATCGTTCCATTAGTCTGGTCATATAATCTCGGTATTAAGTCAGCTAGAGTTGTTTTTCCTGCTCCAGACGTGCCTACCAAAGCTGTCGTCTGACCGCGTTGGATTGACAAGTTTATATCTTGCAATACTGGTCGTTCAAGAGCATCATAGCCAAAATCAACTGACATGAAATCAATTGATTTTTCAAATATTTTCAGCTCTAGATTTCCATCTTTGAGATAAATTTTATCTTCGGTTTCTAAAACCTGTTTAATCTTCTCAATTGAGCCTCCGTAGCTGCCTAACTCAACCCGCAACCCATTGACCTGCTCAACTAAAGGCATCATCCGAAACAAGACAAACATAAAAGTGAGTAATGAAGCAGTCTGTAACTGCCCACTAAGCACAAAAATATTAAAAGCCGCAACAATCACACAAATCAAAATCGTGGTTGAGATAGCTTCGGCTAAAGGACGAATAACATCAACAGAGCGGTTGAGCCTATATAGAGCATTTTTAACATCCTCAGAAACCTTATAGAATCGCCCCCTCTCAAAGTCTTGTGTAGAAGAGGTCTGAATAGTTCGCATTGCACTAATTAGTTCAATGCTCATAGAAGTGAAGTTTGAGCCCGCTTGTGAGACGGGAAAGCTGGCTTCTCTAACTCTCACCACAAAGCTAGATATGAGAACAGATAACATCCCAAAAAGTACTAGAGCGGCAATTGATAGTTGCCAAGAAATAACAAACATAGCCACAATGTAAACAAGTAGAGTCGAACCTCTAATCGCGAATGCAGAAGCAGCGCCAAATCCTCTTTGAATAGTCGCGATTTCATTACTTAAGCAGTTAATCAAGTCGCCTGATCGAGTCTGAGAATAGTAGCTTAGATTTAGACTGATAAGCTGCTCAAACATTGACTTACGCATTCGATCCGCAAAGGATGCATCGGTTAGTTTTGCGTAAACAGGTCCAAGATAAGCAAATAGCGATCGCAGCCAAGTCAGGATGATCACCAGAAAGCCGAGCCTAAATATGCGATCGCCTTGACTAGATTTTGTCGCAAATATCCAGACATCTATCCACTCAACACCTAGTTTCACCCCTGGCTTTTCGGGACTGGTTAGAACCTGTAAAAATGAATTGATAACCGCTAAGGCTACTCCTTCAAAAATAGCCGCTAAAAAAGAGAATGTAATTGCGAGTAGTGCGATACGCCAGAAATATTTGAACTCCCTAAGAAAAACGTAATTTTCTTGCCAAAAGTTAGTTGATCTGATTAGACTTCGGAAGAAAACTAAGACTTGACGCATAGGATTTGACACATAGAAAACCAAAGCTTAGAACTGGCGTAAAAAACGTAAATCGCTAGTGAACAAACGACGGATATCGTCAATTTTATGCAAAACCATAGCAACACGATCCACACCAAAGCCCCAAGCGAAGCCTGTGACTAATTCAGGATCATAGCCAACCGCTTTAAATACGTTAGGATCGACCATACCACAGCCGCCGAGTTCCAGCCATCGTCCATTCCACATCACATCGACTTCGGCTGATGGCTCGGTAAATGGGAAGTAACTAGGTCGGAACCGAATCGGACATTCGCCTAGCAATTCTTCGACAAAAGTTTTGACCGTGCCTTTAAGATCGCCAAATGTTAAGCCTTCCTCAACCGCCAAAAGCTCAATTTGATGAAAAATTGGTGAGTGAGTGGCATCAATGTCGTCTTTGCGATATACACGCCCAGGGCAAGCAATCCTTAATGGCGGCTCGTTTTCTTCCATGTAGCGAATTTGGACTGAAGAAGTTTGCGATCGCAGTAGTTTACCATCACTCAAATAAAGCGTATCGGCCATGTCACGCGCAGGATGATCGGCGGGAGTATTTAAAGCCTCAAAATTGTAATAATCAGTCTCAATTTCGGGTCCTTGAGCAACTGTGAATCCCATCCCAACCAAAATATCGAGCATCCGATCAATTGTGCTTTGGATCGGGTGCTGACGACCTTGATGCGATCTCGATATACCCGGCATCGTCACGTCAAGAGTTTCTAATTCTAAGCGTTTAGCGATTACAGATTGCTGAATTGATATTTTGCGCTCTTCTAGTTGAGTTTGTAACGCTTGTTTAACTTGATTAGCGATCGCGCCAACTTGAGGACGTTCTTCAGCCGCTAGTTTACCCATTAAACCAAGAATCTGTGAAAGAGAACCCTTCTTTCCTAAGTACTCGACCCTTAGCTGCTCTAATTCTTCAGGAGTCTGCACATCTCCAACTGATTTTGTTGCTAGTTCTGCCAGAGATTGCAATTGAGCTTTTAAGACCTCTAAATCCGTTGCCATCAACGTTTCCCGTTTATTTATGAAGAATTTTTCTGTCCTAACTTTAGCATCTAAAAGCCAAAATGACAAAAGCCCCGCACTACGGGGCTT
>JANXUJ010000069.1 GCA_025356295.1 Cyanobacteriota bacterium | reverse complement strand
GCGCTTCGCGCCGCCTCTATTTTATTTGTTTTAGAATTAATAATTTAGGAAATAAAAATGAAAATTGTTAGTCGCAAATTGTTAGGTGTCCAATCTGTATTTGACATCGGACTAGAGTGCGATCATAACTTTTTACTAGACAATGGCTATGTAGCCTCAAATTGCTTCAATAAATCTCATAGCGTTGCCTATGGATATGTGACCTATCAGACGGCATATCTCAAGGCTAATTATCCTGTCCAATATATGGCAGCGTTACTATCTTCGATTAGTGGTGATCAAGACAAGGTACAGCGATATATAGCGAACTGTCGGAGTATGAATATTCAAGTTGTACCGCCTGACATTAATACTTCAGGAGAAGACTTTACGCCTCGAAATCAGCAAATTTTATTCGGCTTAGCGGCGATTAAAAATCTGGGGATGGGTCCGATCGCGGCAATTTTACAAGGTCGTCAAGATGGTGCTTTTACCTCGCTAGCGGATTTGTGTAGTCGATTAGATTCGCGATCGCTAAACAAAAAAGCATTAGAAG
Source organism: Cyanobacteriota bacterium (assembly GCA_025356295.1). GTDB lineage: Bacteria > Cyanobacteriota > Cyanobacteriia > Pseudanabaenales > Pseudanabaenaceae > Pseudanabaena. The sequence goes on along the minus strand of JANXUJ010000069.1, from coordinate 12,669 downwards.
CATTAATTCAGACTGGAGCGCTCGATTTGTTAGAGCCAAATCGACATCAGTTAATGAATGACTTAGACATCACGATGGAATGGGCTTCGCGGCGGGCAAAAGAGCAAGCTTCAGGACAAGGGAATATTTTTGATTTCTTTGGTGAGAGTAACAATACGAAGACTTTTGATATTGCGCCAACTACATCTCGTGTTCAAGATTATTCTTCTCAAGAAAAGCTCCGTTTAGAAAAAGAACTTTTAGGATTTTATATTTCCGATCATCCTCTTAGTGTGGTCAGCCGATCGGCAAGATTAATGGCTCCGATCAGCCTTTGTGACATCCCCGAATCTTCAGAGACTAAGACAGTTACAGCGATCGCCTTAATCTTAGAAATCAAAGAAGTGATCACTAAAAAAGGTGATCAGATGGCAATTTTACAACTTGAAGACTTGACAGGCAGCACCGAAGCAGTGGTTTTTCCTAAGACTTTTACTAAGGTTAGGCATCTTTTGCAAAAGGATAATCGACTGATGGTGTGGGGCAAAATCGATCGCCGCGATGAGCAAACCCAATTAATTATTGATGATATGCAGCTGATTGAGGCAGTGCGAATGGTTCGTGTCGAACTCACACGAGAACAAGCAGGCGATCGGCAAGTTTTACAACAACTCAAAACCATCCTAAATCCGAATCCCAACTATGGAAGTCCCAAGCAAGGTAATTCTAAGTATGGCAATTCTAGCTTTAGTAGAAATGAACCTGATAGTTCTGGCAAAATCCCTGTCATTGCGGCGATCGAGTACATGCCAAAGTTAGTGCGTTTAGGCAATCAGTTTTGGGTGGAAGATGAGGAAATTGCCGTTAAATCCTTACAACAGGCGGGATTTAAGGCAGCTTACGAGTCTTTAGGGATTTAAATCCCTAATTGTCGTCTAGCTTCAAATAAACCGAGAGCCGCACTGACCGATAGATTTAAGCTGCGGACTTTTGAGTGTTCCATAGGAATGCAGACAGCATGATTATTAGCGATGATTTCTTTTGGTAAACCTTTTGATTCGCTGCCAAATAACAACCAATCGCCATCTTGATATTCAAATTTGCGAAAGTCATCTGAACTATGCGCGCTAAAGCATACCCATCGTCCGCCTTGTGATGCTTGGCGTAAAGATGCAATATTTGCATGTACTGTGACGTTTACATATTCCCAATAATCTATGCCTGCTCGCTTTAGTTGGCGATCGTTAATCTCAAAACCTAGAGGCTCAACCAAATGTAAATGAGTATTAGTTGCCGCGCAAGTACGCGCGATGTTGCCAGTATTAGGTGGAATTTCGGGATAGATGAGAGCAACTTGGAGCATTATTTCTTTGTGTTTCGTTCTTCGATATCTTCAAGAGTTTGTAAGACTAGGCGCTTGGCTTGGAGTTTCCAACCCCATTTTTGAACAGCGATCGCCCCAGCCGTGCCAATAACAGTAGCAATGAAGTCTAATGGCTGCTCCATTGATATCCCTAGTAATAAGCCCAGCCCTGCAATGCCCCATAACGGGAGGGAAACTGATTGACGATTTTTTTCGACGATTTGGCTAATGTCATTATTTGACATTTCGGTGAGTAGTTCAGATTTTGCTTGCTTTTGTTCGCTAGTTGTGAGTGATAGACCGACTTTCTGGCGTAGTTTTTCGATTTTGCGGGCAGTCGTGCTGTACTGCACTAACTCATCTTCCGCCATCATAATTAGACGCTCTAGCTTTGCCATTTGCAGACTTCGATTTTGATAAAATTAGATTGTATATCAAAGTTGTAGGGCGTTTTGCGCTCCTAGATATTTTGATAATGTTCAAAATATATTTGACAAAACCTACCGCTATTGTTGTAAGATATAAATCTTGCAAAAAAGGGCGAGTGGCGGAATTGGTAGACGCATCAGACTCAAAATCTGACGGCAGCAATGTCATGAGAGTTCGATTCTCTCTTTGCCCATAGAATAAACCATCAACAAAGGGTTCTCATTTCTTGAGAACCCTTTGTTGATCAGACTATTTTTTGTAAGACAGAGCTTGTCGAAACGATATGGCGATCTAGTCCGAGAATATGGGGATCGATGCCGATCGCTAGTCCAATCAGCTGCGGTAAATGCAAAATCGGAATGCCAAGTTTTTGTCCGATTACGCTTTCGACTTCTGGCTGACGCGAGTCGAGATTGAGATGACAGAGCGGGCAGGGAGTGACAATACAATCTGCACCTGCGGCGATCGCGGCGGTGAGATGCCTCCCTGCCATTGAGAAAGATTCTTTGGGGGCATAGCTAGAAATTGGCCAGCCGCAGCACTGTACGCGACCTTCGTAATAGACGGGAGTAGCTCCGACAGTGCGGAAAATATTTTCGAGAGATTCGGGTCTAAAGGGATCATCGAAGCGGGTGACTGTTTGCGATCGCAATAAGTAGCATCCATAAAAAGCGGCACATTTGAGATTGGCTAAAGAGCGATTTACCTTTGTGGCTAACTTTTCCAAACCATAATCGCGAATTAAAATCCAGAGCAAATGTAGAACTTCTGTAGAACCTTGAAAATTGTGTCCTTGAGTATTGAGAAGAGCATTTACTTCATTTTTGCGAGTGTGATCAGAGCTTTTGAGCTTGTCGTTGACACGACCGAGTACACCCTGACAGGTACTACATTGCGTCATTACGGTTAAATTTAATTCTTCGGCAAGAGAAATATTGCGAGCATTGATTACATCCTCCATCAGTTCATCAGTTTCTTTGAATGTCCCCGATCCGCAGCAAGTCGCTTTTTGCAATTCTATTAATTCGATGCCTAGTACTTTGGCGATCGCAGTTGTGGATGCATGTAGTTCTTTGCAAGCACCTTTGGCGACACATCCTGAATAATAAGCGTATTTCAATGCTTTTGTTTCTGACATCTTTCTATTGCTGAGTTTTTAAAGATTTGAGAAGTCCATTACAAGCATCAAACAGCAGATCAATTACATAGTTAAATCCATCTACACCATCATAGTAAGGATCAGGAACTTCTTTATCGGTATGGGTTTCGCAATATTCACACATCATTTTCACTTTGTCGGTAAATTTTCTTTGCGGGTCGAGAGCCAGAATATTGCGATAGTTATCTTTGTCCATTGCTAAAATCAAATCGAACTCTCGCAAATCTATAGCTTGAAATTGTCTTGCAGAACCCACAAAATCCATCCCGCGTGCTTTGGCGGCGGCTCGCATACGGCGATCAGGTAATGCACCAATGTGCCAGCCACCTGTACCTGCTGAGTCACAAATTAGGCGATCGCCTAATCCTTCTTGCTCGATCAGCAGATTCATAATATTTTCCGCCGCAGGCGATCGGCAGATATTTCCTAAGCAAACAAATAAAAGTTTTTTTGGCATATTCATAAACGTCAAATCTTAAACAATATTGGTTCCCTGCGAAGCAGGGAACCAATATACAAGTGTTAGGCGCAAAGCGCTAAAATCTTTTCGACAACTTGGGGTGTGACATCTTGATGTTCGCCTAAAGCCACAAAACCACGCTTCTCAAAGCGCTCAGTAATAAGCGGAATCACATCTAAACCCACGCCGTAGTCTGATAGATGCGTACGAACGCCAACCGCTTCAAAAAAGTCACGAGTTTTAGCGATCGCCTGATCAATTCGCGACTCTTCATCACCATCGACTAGACCCCAAACTCTCTCCGCATATTGCAAGAGCTTCTCGTGTTTGCGATCGCGTCTGACCGTCAGCGTATTTGGCAATACGACCGCCAAAGTTTGAGCATGATCAAGACCACGCAAAGCCGTTAATTCATGTCCAATCATATGTGTCGCCCAATCTTGAGGCACGCCCACACCGATTAGTCCATTTAGAGCCATCGTGGCACACCACATTACATTTGCCCGTGACTCATAGTCATCGAGATTGGCAAAGGTTTTTGGTCCTTCTTCGATTAAGGTTTTCAAGATTGACTCAGCCATGCGATCTTGTAACGGCGCATTAACTGGATAGGTCAAATACTGTTCCATTACATGAGTAAAAGCATCCACAATTCCATTACTGACTTGTCTCGGTGGCAGAGAGAAAGTTGTCTCAGGGTCTAGTACTGAAAAGAGCGGGAATACTAATGGACTCGCAAAAAATAATTTTTCTTGAGTTTCCCATTTAGTGACCACGGAGTTTGTATTCATTTCTGAACCAGTGGCTGGCAAAGTTAACACTGCACCAAAAGGAATCGCCGCTTTGACAGCAGCTTGTTTTGCCAAAATGTCCCAAGGATCGCCATCAAAGGGAACCGCAGCGGCGATAAACTTCGTGCCATCAACCACCGAGCCGCCACCCACAGCCAATAAAAAATCGATACCTTCAGCACGAATCAATTCAACAGCCTTGAGCAATGTTTCTAAATGTGGATTGGCTTCAATGCCACCAAATTCCAAGAAACTTCGACCCGCTAGGGCTGCTTTTACCTGATCATAAACTCCATTACTTTTGATACTGCCGCCACCATAAATGACAAGAATCTTTGCCTCAGCAGGAATTTCTTTAGCGATATTCGCAATCTGACCTTTACCAAATAAAATCTTGACGGGATTGTAAAAAGCAAAATTTTGCATGATTAACTCACAAGAGAATTGGATAGGGCGAACCCTATCCAATATAACTAATATGCTAAATCATCTGATCGCGAACCAGAATAAATCATCCCTTTGCTAAAGTTGACGCTCAGCGGCTCACCATCACGAATGAAGCCTGTGGCGTTTTTGACCCCAACTAAAATGGGTATCCCCAACCTTCTGCCGATAATCACAGCATGGGATTCAAGGCTAGCTTCTTCGGTGATCACGGCTGATGCTTTGCGAATTACTTCGATATAGTCAGCATCAGTGCGATCAATAACAAGGATTTCACCTTGATTGAAATCGCGGACATCAAGATGATGGAATGCAACTCTAGCGCGACCATGCACGATTCCTGAACCGATGCTCAAGCCTCGACCCACTACCGATGAAACAAACTCAACCTTGATCAGATCAGTTGAACCTGCCACATCTTGGAGAGTTCCTGCGGACATGACCACCAGATCACCTGCGGTGAGCAATTTCATTTCTTGAGCAAGGTTAAGCGCTGCCTCGAAGTTTTGCCTTGCGGATGGTAGTGATACCAATACCATCGGCTGCACACCCCAGACCATCTGCAAACATCGCGCCACTTGGACATTGGGCGTGACTGCCAAAATCGGAATCGGTGGACGGAATTTGCTGACGTTGCGGGCTGTGGAGCCTGTCTTGGTGAGGGTGACGATCGCTGCGGCATTTAGCTGTATCGCAATATTGCCAACTGCTTGGCTAATCGCGTTAGGAACAGCACGTCCCATACTTTTGACAGGATGCATTTGCAAATCTTGTTCTTTCTCAATCCGTACCGCGATTCTTGCCATTGTCTCGACTGCTAAGATCGGATATTTACCAACCGCAGTTTCGTTAGACAGCATCACTGCATCAGTGCCGTCAATGATCGCGTTTGCCACATCCGAGATTTCGGCGCGAGTAGCCCTGGGGCTGCTGACCATGCTATCTAGCATCTGAGTCGCCGTGATTACGGGAATGCCGAGGCGATTCGCGGTTTTAATTAATTGCTTTTGAGCGATCGGCACATCTTCGGCGGGAATTTCCACACCAAGATCGCCGCGTGCGACCATTACGCCATCACATACCGAGAGGATTGCTTCCATATTAGCGATCGCTTCATGCTTCTCGATTTTGGCAATCACATTTGCTTTACGCCCTGTCGCCGTAATCAGGTCTTTAAGCTCAAGAATATCTTCAGGTGTGCAGACAAAGCTGAGCGCAACCCAATCAACACCCTCGGACATCCCAAATCGTAAATCTTCGCGATCCTTATCGGTCATGGCGCTGACTAATAAGTGAACATTCGGAAAATTTACACCTTTGTTATTAGAAAGCGTGCCACCGATGACCACACGACAATAAAGATCGCCTAATTCAACATTGACATTTTCAACGACCATTTCCACTTTGCCGTCATCGAGCATGATTACCGCGCCGATTGGCACTTCTTCAGCCAAAGTGTCGTAAGTAATGCAGCTAATTTCTGATGTACCATCAACTTTGCGGCTAGTGAGCGTAAATTTGTCACCTTTTTCTAAGTTAATCGGACCATCTTTAAATATGCCAAGTCGAATTTTTGGTCCCTGTAAATCTTGCAAAATGCCGACAGGTTGATTTAATTCGCTGGATACTTGGCGGATATTACAGATGCTGCGATGGTGATCGGCATGAGTGCCATGGGAGAAGTTGAGTCGAAAAGTACTTACACCCGCTTCGATAAGCTGGCGAATCATGTCGGAGCTACTGGTCGCAGGGCCAATAGTAGCAACAATTTTTGTGCGGCGAAAAGTTTCTCTAACGGTCATGGATAGTCAGCTAACGGCGAACCTCAAACATAGCAGAATGTCATGACAATTCGTCACGACTTAATAAACGATAGATACAGCATTGCGCGATCGCTATAATTTTGAGATCACATCCAGAAATTGTGTCAAAATGTTAAGCGTGAGAGTAATCTTTGATCCTAACCAAATTTCTCGTCCTACCGCGATCGCCCTCGGCAACTTTGATGGCGTACATGTAGGACATCGTCAGGTAATTGCGCCGATCTTGCCGATCGCCCTGGGCGATCATTACAAAAACTTAACTAGCACCGTTGTCTCCTTCTCGCCCCACCCCCAAGAGTTTTTTAGCCAAAAGCCGCGATCGCTACTTACCCCCTTTGACGAAAAAGTCGCCTTACTAGAGTCACTTGGTGTCGAGCAATTGGTTTTGTTACCTTTCGAGGCTAGTCTCGCCAATTTGACTGCTGCCGAATTTATCCAAAAAATTTTAATTGACTCCCTCCAAGTTGAATTAATCAGCGTGGGTTTTGATTTTCACTTTGGGCAGAAACGTCAAGGTAATGTCACCGATCTGCAAGACATTTGGGGCGATCGCCTGACCATAATTCCCGAACAAACTATGAGTTTCGGCGGTGCAGAGCCTTCATCTGTAAGGATTAGTAGCTCGAATATTCGTATAGCTTTAGCTCAAGGTGAGATTAAGCTAGCCAATTCTCTGCTCGGTCGTGCTTATAACCTTGTCGGCAAGGTCGTCCGAGGCAAACAACTAGGGCGCACAATTGGTTTCCCAACTGCAAATTTAGAAGTTTTTACCCAAAAGTGTTTGCCGCGTGATGGGGTTTATGCAGTGGAAGCGATCGCTAATAATTTTCAGAAACCAATACTCGGCGTGATGAATATTGGACTGCGCCCAACTGTTGATGATCTAAGAAGCGATCGGCGCACCATCGAAGTACATTTGCTAGATTGGCATGGCGATCTTTATGATCAAGAACTAAGCGTAAATCTAATTAAATTTATTCGTCTTGAAAAGAAATTTGACTCACTAGATGCCCTCAAAGCCCAGATTCAGACTGATTGTCAGACTTCAATTAGAACTGAGCAGTTAAGTACGGCGGCGTAATCGGGGACGATTGCGATCGGCTTTATCGCGCTCATAATTAATTAGTCTGCCGTAATACTCATGTTTAGCGAGATTTAGCGATAAAAAGACGTGTTCTCTGGCATTGCCAAAACCTTTGCGAGTGAAGAAATTAATCGCGGGTGTATTCGCGGGATCGGTGTCAACCAGCATGAAACGGACATTATCTTCAATCATGCGTTCGACAATTTTATCGACAAGGCGATCGGCTACACCTCGTCGTTGAAAATTAGGACTAATTCCCAGCCAAGTGATATAGCCATATTTCCATGACGCTTTAATAATAATTGTGCCGAGGATAAATCCTGCTAGTTGATCATCGACTTCGGCAACTAAGCAATATTCCGAGTCGGTGTTATACATACCGATCACCTCCCACTCGTCCCAAGTCCGATAAAGGTAAGGATATAAATCACTGGTAAATAATTGCTCGCCCAAATGAAAAATCGGCGCAATGTCATCAATATTCATTTCACGGATCGAGATGCTATTGCTTTCAGGGCGATCGCGATCTTTGTCACTGTCACTAGATTTATCGGGTAAGTCGTTCATATTTGGACGGATAATAGTGCTGAGAGCTAAAGAAATTTGCTATAAATTCTTAAAATCTATTAAAAATCTGTTAAAAAACTATCTTTGGGTTTGCGTACTTCTGTCAGAAGCATTAAAATATATTACAGCTATCAAAAAATTGTTACCAATTCAGCAATCTTGGGTTTTTCAATTACATGAGTAAAGTTTACGATTGGTTTAATGATCGCCTCGAAGTTGGGGCGCTCGCTGAGGACATTACTAGCAAGTATGTTCCTCCTCACGTCAATATTTTTTACTGTCTAGGCGGTATCACCTTAACTTGTTTCCTGATTCAGTTCGCGACAGGTTTTGCGATGACGTTTTATTACAAGCCATCGGTTACTGAAGCATTTGACTCAGTCCGCTACATCATGACTGACGTAAACTTCGGTTGGTTGATTCGCTCGATTCACCGTTGGTCAGCAAGCATGATGGTGTTGATGATGATCTTGCACACTTTTCGTGTCTATCTAACAGGTGGTTTTAAAAAGCCTCGTGAATTGACTTGGATCACTGGCGTAATTCTGGCGGTCATCACTGTTAGCTTCGGCGTAACAGGTTACTCCTTGCCTTGGGATCAAGTCGGCTACTGGGCGGTCAAGATCGTATCTGGCGTACCCGAAGCAATTCCTGTCGTGGGTAGCACTCTAGTTGAGCTATTGCGTGGTGGTCAAAGTGTTGGTCAAGCGACTCTTACTCGCTTCTACAGCTTGCACACTTTCGTATTGCCTTGGCTGATTGCAGTATTTATGCTGGCTCACTTCTTGATGATCCGTAAGCAAGGTATTTCTGGTCCTTTGTAAGTAGCTTTTGTAAAGTTGCCTATTTTGGGTTCCCGTTTCGGATTTTCATATCAGATAATTTTAGAAAACACACTGCAATAAATAGATCAATAAGTAGATTAATAACATGGCAAAAACTGAAAAGCTCCCCGATTTAAATGATCCAATTTTGCGTGCAAAGTTGGAAAAGAACATGGGTCACAATTACTATGGCGAACCAGCTTGGCCAAATGACCTGTTGTATATGTTCCCAGTTGTCATCACTGGCACGATCGCTTTGATTACTGGCTTGGCTGTGCTTGATCCCACGATGATCGGCGAACCTGCTAATCCTTTTGCAACTCCTTTGGAGATTTTGCCAGAGTGGTTCTTGTATCCCGCATTCCAAATTTTGCGGATTGTGCCTAACAAACTTTTGGGAGTTGTGCTTCAGAGCTTAATTCCTGTTGGTTTGATTTTGATTCCTTTCATCGAAAATGTGAACAAGTTCCAAAATCCTTTCCGCCGCCCTGTGGCGATGGTAGTATTTTTGCTTGGTACGGCGATTACCCTTTACTTGGGTATTGGCTCTACTATGCCTATTGATAAGTCTCTGACTTTAGGTTTGTTCTAAATATTTCTGTATTTCTCTAAGAAATAGAAAAAACAAAAAAGGGTTTCGCGCGATCATGCGAAACCCTTTTTTGTTTTTTGTGAATATTAAGTATTGCGATCGCGCATTTCTTTTTTATGATGTGATCATGCCCAAATTTCAAAGCCGACTTTTTAATTGGATTGATCGCTCTCTGCCTGCCAAGCTAGGACGCAGCGCAAGGAGGTTTTTTGATCAAAAATTTGAAGAGTTAAGTTTTGAAGAGTTACCCCGTTTGCTTGCTTATCAAGTTGCGAAGGCGGCGCTCTATCCTGTGTATTTGATTGCATCAACTTTAAAGCGGACTTTTCCAGGGCTAAATAGTGGTCAGGGTGACGCTAAATTGCGATCGCAGCCAGATTTGGGAGAATTTTTACAAGAATCTTCTCTAACTTCTGAGAGTCTGGAGAATGCTACTGGGCAAAAGGCTGCTAAGAAGAATGCTACTGAGAAGAATATAGATTTACCTGAGCTGGAAATTCCTTTAACTTTACGTCCATTAGCCAAATTCTTGCATTGGCTTGATCGCACAAAAATCCGACTAGATCAAAATATTGCCGCGATTATTAAACGGCAACCAGATAAACTTGCGACTTCGGAGCATCTTGAATTAGAGCCAAGACTGCTTGCTAATCTTATGTTTGCGAAAATCTGGCAAAACCAGGTTGAGCAATATAATGTCGATCAAAAAGAATCAAAAGAGTTAAAAGCAAGTAATGGATTAGCTGAAGATGTGGCTTTGGGAAAAAACACAAAACTAGAACAGTTACGAAACTTAATTGCGGCAGCGATCGCTTATTTCATCGGTAAACAGTTATCACAACCTATTCTAGATGAAACCTCAGATATGATCATATCTAGCGAGTCAGTTGGGCTGACAATGGAAGATATGTTTGGTAACGACAATGGACCCTGGCCGCATCCATTAGAATATGAATCACATGCATTTAATAAATCACCTGATCGAGATGCCATTAATTCGTCAGGAGAGTTACAAAATTTTGAGACTACGACCACGCAGATTTCTCAAGACCGAGTAGAAGGCGGCTTGATGTTTGAGGAAGAATTATTAATGTATCAACAAGAGGTGTCAGAAAGCGATCGCCCTCTGCGTGCATGGATCGAGGCAAATGCCACAATCTTAGGCTATGTCTACAATCCTGTAATGACCGTGGTGCTGTGGGTGGATGCGATCGTTGTCAAAATCGAAGATTTGATAATTGCTTTTTGGCAAGGATTGATAAATTTTCCAAAACGACTCATCTATTTCATTCGCTATGGCAATAGAGATTAAAGGTGGCGTTTTGCGCCACCTTTAATCTCTATTGCCACGCAACACAATTATTAAAAACATTATTATTAAAAACATTACTTTGCAGCACTACCTAATCTCTATTACTGCTAAGGATTAACTTCCTGTTCTGTCCAATCTCCTTGTGCATCACGGAGATATAACCAACGATTTTGAGGCGCGCCGCGTAATTCGAGACGATCAATTTCTATGGGTTCCAGCAATAGTAAACTAAAAGAGTCGAGCGGCTGGTTGAGATCGGGTGGAGTTATTTCAAGAGAATCGATTGATTTTGCCTCGCGTGGATGCGCCCATGAAAATTGTATCCGCGCAGGTTCTGAGAGAGATTGCCATGCAGCTTTTCGAGCAGATTGTAACTCTACATCTGCGGATTCTTGATTGATTAAGATAAGTTTGCCAAGAATCCGAAATTGTGATCGCGTTTTTGGGAAATACCAATTTATTTCGGCATAAGGGTTAGCCACAATTTGGGCAACTTTTTGACTGCGGTTATCGGTAACAATTTTTAGGCGATCGCTATTTTCTAAAAAACCGCGAAAAACAACTGTACGGTTGCGTGGGCGCTGATCTAAACCGATTGTTGCTAGTTGCAAAAACCTTGCTTCGGGTTGATTGCGATGTTGATGTAAACTTCGAGCTAGATGCGATCGCCACATAAGATACTGGTTAAAATAGAATTGTGCTTAGCACATCTCTATTTTAAAGGTGTTGTCAGCAACCCCGCACTGAAGTGACGGGGCTTCGAGCCTAAAGTTTGAAGCCGTGCTGACCAGCCTAAGTCTTAACTGACTACGTTATTTAGGTCACGACACCTCGGAATGCGTGCTAGTTTCCCGCCCTGTCGTTTGCAATTAACCAGTTTTAAGGTCACTGAAACAGTGTTGCAAGCCTAACAAGCCTAGATAACATTGGCGAAGCAAACATTACCCGCAAGGGCAAGGAGACAATCATATCTCCATGGAGGGGTGTCGCCATACCCCTCCACCTCACCATTTACAAGGATAGCTATGGATTCTAATATCTACTGGCGGTTAAAACCGCCGTTCGCCTACCTCTCAGCGCTAAAGCGCGGAGTTTCTCGCGTATCACGAGGTCTTTTATGATTACCATTCATCATCTAAATAATTCTCGATCACAGCGTATTCTTTGGCTTTTAGAAGAACTAGAAATTCCCTATGAATTAAAATTTTATCAAAGAGATGCGAAGACAATGCTAGCGCCTCAAGCATTACGAGACATCCATCCTCTAGGAAAATCTCCCGTTATTACTGATGATAAAAACACCGTAGCGGAGTCTGGCGCGATCATCGAATATATTTTAAAAAACTATGGTGACAACAGACTGCGCCCAGCACCGAACACACCCGAAGATTTGCGCTTTACTTATTGGCTTCATTATGCCGAAGGCTCGGCGATGCCTCCACTGGTTCTCAGTCTTATTTTCTCGCAAGCTCCGAAGCAGCCAATGCTATTTTTAGTGCAACCGATTATTAAGGCTTTTTGTGAAAAAGTTCTTACCACTTATGTAAATCCTCAAATCAATATGCATATTGATTTTATGGAAAGCGAGCTTAAAAATAGATTGTGGTTTACTGGTGAAGAATTTTCGGCGGCAGATATTCAAATCAGTTTCCCATTAGAGGCTGCGGCGGCTCGTGGCAGTTTAAATTCAAAGCACCCCAATCTTCTTAATTTTTTGGAAAGGATTCATGCTCGTGAACCTTACAAAGAGGCTTTAAAAAGAGGTGGAGCATATAATCTGTTGAGTTAAACAAGTGAGTAGCTATGCATAATTAACAACCAAAACCAAAGCCTTGATCGCCC
>JANXUJ010000045.1 GCA_025356295.1 Cyanobacteriota bacterium | reverse complement strand
GCAATACGCCGACCTTGATTGTTTTGTAATTGCTCTTTGATGAGCGTAGTTTTACCACTACCCAGAAATCCAGTAATCACAGTTACAGGTATTTTTGCTGCCATAATTCTCTCTAAAAATTTTTAAAAGCCTAAATTGGTAACAACCGATGGCTGAGCGAAGTCGAGGCCATCAGTGATTGCTAGGAAAATCAAAATAGGAGCAATTCATGAATTGCCCCTATTTTGGACAAATGCTCTAGCCCTTAGGCACTGGAAGAATTAAAGCAGAAAGATTGGAGGCGAAAAATGCAGCCCCAATTCCACAAATTACTAAACCTGCTGACTTGAGGTTAGGTGATACTTGAGAAAAATCACCCTTGAGGACTTTCTGACCGATAAAGAAAGCAGCACTCGAAATCACTAACTGAATCGTAGTGAAGCCAACTAAATAAGCAACTAAAGCGGTGGTTTGTGCGCCAAAAATCGCTTCACCGTAGGCGTAACCATGAAATAGTCCCGCTATTGCCGACAGCGCAACCATTACTAATACATTAGGGCTGTTCTTCATTGCCAACAAAATCCCAAATAGCAAAATTGAACCTGAAACAATCAGTTCAACTACTGGTAGTGATACACCGAGCAAGTGAATTCCCGTACCGAGCATTGCCGACAAAACGAAGGATAGGGGAATGAAAATACCTTGGGGCTTAAGTGCGGCAAATAAACCAACGGTAACGATAAAGGCAAGGTGATCGACACCGATCACAGGGTGCGCCAAGCCTGACAAAAAGCCTTCAAAAAAGTTGCTTGGTGTTTTGCCACCCATGGCATGGTGTGCTGATGCTGGGCTAGCAAACCACAAAAAACTAAAAGCTAACAATCCCCAAGAGGCGATCGCTAAGGCTTTAGATTGAACTGAGGCGAAAATTTTAGATAAATTCATGCTCTGTAACTCGCAGATATGGTCAAATTAAACTAGTTCTAGCGGGCATCCTGACTTTAAGCACCTAAGTAAGTTTAGTTTTCTTTAAATGCCTTTACAGTTGCGGTACAGCGTTGGACTTTCACCAAACTTTCCCCATTTGAGATTAAGCAGACACAAATTATTCTGCTTAATTTCATTTTTTAACGGCTGATTCCCGTTAAAACTATCAAACCATTCTGACTTTACAATAATTCGTAGTGCTTTATGAGCAAATATACATAAGATTTATCAGATGACAAAATGGCTATCGGTAATTGGTATTGGTGAAGATGGATTAGCAGGACTAAATGCCGCTGCTCGATCGCTAATTGATCATGCCGAAATTTTGGTGGGTGGAGATCGCCATTTAGCGATGTTGCCAGAATTGTCAGCAGATCAGAGATCGCGATTAATGTGGACATCTCCCATAGAGTCAACCATTCAGCAAATAATTAGTTGTCGCGGTAAATCCGTATGTGTTTTAGCCAGTGGCGATCCGCTTTGGTTTGGCATTGGCACAACTCTATTAAAAAGAATTCCCATAGAAGAAATCTTGATTATTCCCTCATCTTCTACTTTTAGCCTGATTTGTGCGCGATTAGGATGGTCGCTAAATGAAGTGGAAACTCTAAGCCTATGCGGTCGTCCTGCTTCACTTTTACAAACTTATATTTATCCAAATGCTAAACTTCTAATTCTTAGCTCAGGCAAAGAAACACCGCAGATTGTGGGAAATATGCTCTGCGATCGCAATTTTAGCAATAGCAAAATCACAGTCTTAGAACATTTAAATGGAGAAAAAGAGCGCATTATCTCTAACATTGCTAATCAGTACCAGAATTTTCCAGAATTTGCCGATCTCAATGCGATCGCAGTTGAATGTATCCCCAATTCTAACGCGAAAATTCTATCGCGAATGGTGGGACTTCCCGATGATGCTTATCATCATGATGGACAATTAACCAAATGTGAAGTCAGAGCAATCACATTATCTGCACTAGCTCCTAATGCGGGTGAATTACTATGGGATGTGGGGGCTGGTTGTGGTTCCATTAGTATTGAATGGACGCGAAGTCATCCCCGATGCCAAGCGATCGCGATCGAAAAATCTCGTACGCATTTTATTGCTGAAAATGCGATCGTCCTCGGTACTCCCAATCTCAAAATTATTGAAGGCAAAGCTCCTGAAGTTTTGCAAGGTTTGCCTATGCCTGACGCGATCTTTATCGGTGGTGGTGCGACTGTTCCTGATTTGTTCGAGACTTGCTGGAAAAATTTGCGATCGCAGGGACGCTTAGTGGCCAACGTGGTCACACTTGAAGGTGAACAGAAATTATTCCAGTGGCAACAAAAATATGGTGGTACGCTTACGCAAATCTCGATCAGTCGTGCCGAAGCGATCGGTTCTTTTCTAGGCTGGAAGCCGATGCGCCCCGTCACGCAATGGCAAGTAATAAAACCATAATATTTGGGAATTTTCAAAAATGGCAAAGCCATTTTTGAAAATTC
>JANXUJ010000043.1 GCA_025356295.1 Cyanobacteriota bacterium | reverse complement strand
TTGCGATCAGCTAGCGCAATTCTGCGGAAGTTTTATAATCTAGAAACCCTAAAGAAGTGATGATGTCCCGCGCGGGACATCATCACTTCTTTAGGGTTTCTAGATTATAAAACTTCCGCAGAATTGCGCTAGCTGATCGCAAAATAAATTTATAGACTCTTAACCAGTAGAAATTTTGAGAAATTCTGGATAAATCTATGAGTTCTTTTTTGAGAATCTCAAACCAAAATATAAACCAGTTATGCGCTTTTAGTCTAGTTCTATGCTTTGGCAGTTATGCCTATGCCAATGAATTACCTAAAATCCTTAAACCAATCAACCAAATTAAACAAGAAGAAGCTAAGCCAAATCTTAATGCTCAATTATTGACCGCTGCCCAAAACAGAAGCATCACTGAAGTGCGATCGCTACTTTCACAAGCAACTGATGTGAATGTCCGCGATGAATATGGATGGACACCTTTGCTATGGGCGGCGATGAATGGAGACACAGATATTGTCAGGATTTTGCTGGTTTCGGGGGCAAATCCGAATACACGCAACAAATATGGCTGGACACCACTTATGTGGGCGGCAGGGCAAGGTTATGGCCAAATCGTGCGATCGCTAATTGCCTCAGGTGCGAGACTAAATGCTCAAGATCGCAATGGCTGGACAGCGCTAATGTGGGCTTGGGATAGTAAACAGAATGAGACAGTGGCAATTTTGCAAAAAGCAACCCGTTAAACTTTTTTCCGTTAAACCCTTCTCAAAACAAATAAATTACCTTCATTACCGCGACCAATTCGCATATCTTGATCAAGATAAGTCGTTTCTAGCCAGCCTTTCTGATCTTCACGCTTGATCTGAAAGTCGATCGCGAATAATTTTTTGGGCGATCGCAAAGTATCGACAAAACTATTCACATCTTGATAACCAAGCAAACTTTGCGAGCCAGCCACCAATCGCTCAAAATTCACCTTAACTTGTTTTTCAGAAACGACTGTGAAATTTGCACAAACGCTGACTAATCCACTCAGCAATGGCAAGCCTTTAACTTCGGCAATATTAAAAATTTTGCTTTCAGCCATACGCAAGCATTGATAAATATTACCTAGCTTGTAAAGCGGAAAGCGATCAATTCCTAAAAGCTCTTGACTGGTAGTGAACATCAACAACCAATTACCATCTAGCAATTCAGGGGTTGCTGTTGGTGCAGGCGTGGGATTTAGCTCTTCCAGATAAGCAACTGCTGAAAAAATCGCTTTGCGCTGATTTTCTGACATTTGTAAGCCGCGATTCACAGGAGCGATCGCATTCAGGAGATTTGCTTTACGAGTGTTACTGGTCATACACTTATTTTATCGCAAACCTATAAAGATATTCATAAAATCAGTAGTGTGAGGCGTCGCCTCACACTACTGATTTTATGCCCTAACAAGACTAGCAAGAGCTACAAATGCGTATTTAAATGCGTATTTAAAGGCTTGGCTTATGTTAAGTTGTTACCCCAAATGCGGAAAGCATTTTTTCACTATTTTGATGGATTTGACGGAGTAGATATATGAGCGCACAGAATCGCATTCCCGTAGGTATTATTGGTGCATCAGGTTATGGTGGCATCCAATTAGTACGGTTGCTGCTAGATCATCCATTGGTAAAAATTACCTATATGGGCGGCAGTGGTTCTGTGGGTCAAAATTTTGCTGATTTATATCCACATATCGCCCATGCCGTCAATTTACCAATCGAAAATCTGGAGCCTGAAGCGATCGCCGATCGCTGCAAAATTGTCTTCTTATCACTACCAAATGGTTTGGCTAGTAAAATTGCGCCACGCTTATTAGCTAAAGGCTGCAAAGTTCTTGACCTATCCGCCGATTATCGCTTTACTGATCTGCAAGTCTATGAGTCTTGGTACAACGAGGCGCGGACTGATGCTGAAGTCAATGCCAAAGCTGTCTACGGATTGCCCGAAATTTATCGCGATCGCATTGCCACAGCCGACTTAGTTGGCTGTGCAGGCTGCTATCCGACTGCCAGTTTATTAGCCTTGCAACCTTTGTTAAAACAAGGTTTAGTTGATCCTAGTACGATCATTATTGATGCCAAATCAGGCACATCAGGCGGCGGTCGTCAGCCAAAAACTAATCTCTTGCTAGCCGAAGCTGATGGTTCGATCGGAGCCTATGGCATTGCCAGTCATCGCCATACACCTGAAATCGAGCAGATTTGCAGTGACATAGCAGGACAAGAGATTCTAGTCCAATTTACACCGCACCTGATGCCGATGATTCGTGGCATTCTCTCGACTGTATATGCCAAATTGCGCGACCCTGGTTTAGTTAAAGACGATATCCTCACCATCTACAAATCCTTTTATCGCAATTCAGAATGGGTGCAGGTTTTACCCAAAAATATCTTCCCACAAACTAAATGGGCTTTAGGCACAAATCTCTGTTATCTCGGTGTAGAAGTCGATGAGCGCACGGGGCGGGTAATTGTAGTGTCAGCGATTGACAATCTGATGAAAGGTCAGGCGGCTCAAGCGATGCAATGTATGAATATCATGATGGGTTGGGAAGAGTCACTCGCTCTTCCTAAACTCACTTTCTATCCTTAATCAATTAGAGAGGACAGAAAATGTCCTCTCTAATTCTAAATTCTATGGGGCTTATCAATTTTGCCTACTTCTGATCAAGGAATTATGTGTGTCATGTTATGTCAATCTTTGACAAGCACTTTTACTCCCATTTTTTTAGTAAGACTAGATGAGCGCAACAGTTAAAAATTTAGGAGAACAAGGATTACTGAAAATTTTTCGGCAATATTGTAGTGAGGTAGTGGGCGATGATGCGGCGAACATGGGAGAAACCCTGCCCGATCATCAGATGGTTGTCACAACCGATATGTTGATCGATGGTGTGCATTTTAGCGATCGCACGACTAGCCCCGAAGATGTGGGATGGCGCGCCGCAGCCGTAAACTTGTCTGACCTAGCGGCGATGGGCGCAAAACCATGGAGCTTAGTGATGGCGGTGGGGTTGCCTGCTGATACTGCGATCGCTTGGATTGAAGGAGTCTATCGTGGCTTTAGTGAATGTCTGCGAACCTATGGAACCGAACTGGTGGGTGGTGATACAGTGCGATCGCCTATTCGTACTTTGTCAGTAACCGCCTTTGGGCAAGTTCATAAAAATCAAATCATCCAAAGACATACTGCAAGAGTTGGTGATGCGATCGTGATGACGGGTTTACATGGACTTTCAAAAGCTGGTTTAGAACTTCTATTTAATCCAGAATTAAAAGAGAAGTTATTATCTCCACTGAAGATTGGCGAGCGCATTCTAGCAGGAGGCGAATTAGTACAAGCAATCTGCCGCTATCATCAGCGACCAGTTCCTCGTTTTGATACGATCGCCGTTCTACATAAAATTCTTAAGCATCAAAATGATTTTCCTATTTCGGGAATGGATAGCAGTGATGGATTAGCTGATGCGATCGCGCAAATCTGTCGCTCTAGTCAAGTCGGTGCCAAAATATTTTGGCGATCGCTCCCAATTCACAGAGCCGTGCGGACTTTGGCAGGCGATCGCGCTTTAGATTGGGTACTCTATGGCGGCGAAGATTTTGAACTGGTGCTATGTATGCCTATTGAATTAGCAAAGCAGTTTGTAAATCAATTATCTAGTGCGGTGATTATCGGTGAAATCATTAAGGGTAATCAAATTGATGGCTTAGAAATGCGATCGGCTTTTCAACATTACTAACTGAGAACTAACTGAGAACTAACTGAGATTAATCGGCAATCGAGGAGTGAAGTAGAGGCAAAGCTTCTACTTCACTCCTCTACTTTTTAGTTTATAGCTTAATTTTACAGCGACACCGTTTTTTGGCTGAGATAACGATCGCACAACACTAAAGCCACCATCGCCTCGACCATCGGCACAGCACGCGGCAGTACGCAAGGATCATGACGACCTCGACCTGTGAGCGTGGTATCTTCTCCTGAGACAGATACAGTGTTCTGCTCTAGCAGAATAGTAGCAGTCGGCTTGAAAGCAACCCGAAGAATAATATTCTCTCCATTAGATATTCCACCTTGAATACCACCCGAATTATTAGTACGAGTGCGAAGGCGATCGCCTTCCATGTAAAACTCATCGTTATGTTCGCGACCAGTTAAGAGAGTTCCATTAAAGCCTGAACCAATCTCAAAACCTTTGCTAGCTGGCAATGACATTACTGCTTTGGCAAGATCAGCTTCCAATTTGTCAAAAACAGGATCGCCCAAACCGACAGGGACATTTCGGGCTACACATTCGATGATTCCGCCGACCGAGTTGCCATCGCGGCGGATTTTGTCGATGAAGTCAATCATTTTTTCGGCGATCGCAGGATCAGGACATCGCAAAATGTTGCTTTCCACTTGTTCCATCGTGACTGTATTTGAATCAATATCGAGCGCGATCATGTCTTTGACTTGTCGGACATAGGCGATGATTTCTACACCTGCGGCTTGTTTGAGGATTTTTTTGGCGATCGCACCCGCTGCAACTCGCCCGATCGTTTCGCGTGCAGATGATCGACCGCCGCCTTGCCAATTGCGAATCCCATATTTAGCTTGATAGGTGGCATCAGCATGGGATGGGCGAAATTTTTCCGACATTTCCGAATAGTCTTGGCTGCGCGCATCTTTGTTCTGCACCAAAATCATAATTGGTGTACCGAGGGTCTTGCCCTCAAATACACCCGACAAAATCTGAGCGCGATCGTCTTCACGGCGCGGAGTAACGATTTTGCTTTGCCCTGGTTTACGGCGATCGAGATCGATTTGAATATCGGCTTCGCTAAGTTCAAGTTGGGGTGGACATCCATCGACGATCGCTCCCACGCCACCGCCGTGAGACTCCCCAAATGTCGTGACGCGAAATAAATGTCCGAAGGTACTGCCCATGTTTAAATTTTGAATCCTAAAAAACGATTAATAGCCAAAAACTGACCATTACTTATATTAACGTTCTAAAACCCATAAAAAAGAGAGTGCAAAGCACTCTCTTTTTTAAAAACAGACTTTCAAACAGGCTAGGGGGGACTCTAACCCACGACCGATCGCTTAGAAGGCGATTGCTCTATACAACTGAGCTACTAGCCCAAATAATTCACAGTTTATTATAATACAACAACAATTAGCTTTTTTGTATAGTTTGCGATCGCAAATGACTACTCAAGATAGTTTTTGAGCTAAGGTAATAAATTGTGATAGAAATTTTTTTTGATTAGAGTTAGTAATTTAATGATGGATAGTACATTAGCAATCGCATATCTGGGCGCGTTAGTCCTGCTACTCGTAGGAGTTATCTGGTTAGTTATCCGCCAGATTTTAAAAGCGCGTAGTTTAGAAAATGTAATTTCTGATCTGCAACCTAAGTTACAAAAAGAAAAGGGCAGTCCTGATGAATATTACCAACTTGGTAGTGTTTATTTACGAAAAAAACTCTATGCCCAGGCGATCGCCTTGTTTATTAAAGCGATCAAAGAAGGTGGAGAAAATAATCCTGAAGTGTATAACGCCCTAGGATTTTCCTATTTTTCGCAAGAGCAGTATGACCTCTCGATCAAGAATTATAAAGAAGCGATCGCCTTGCAATCTGGCTATGTAACCGCCATTAACAATCTCGGTCATGCTTATGAAAAGAAAAAGCTATTACCTCAAGCGATCGAGATGTATGAGCAAGTGGTGAAGCTAGATGAAAAAAATGAAAATGCCAAGCGCAGGCTAAATTCTCTCCGCAAGCAAGTTATCACAACTGGTTAACCGATATAAAAAAGCCCCTGCTAAGCAGGGGCTTTTTTATATCGGTTCGATCAGTCCGCCGCCGAGCAGCAAATCATCACGATAGAATACAGCCGCTTGTCCAGGAGTAATGCTAAATTGTGGCTCATCAAAAACGATCCTTGCCCGATCGCCTGCTAGTGGGATCACCGTAGACAAGGCTGGCTCAGTCCGATAGCGAACTTGCACTTCCGCCCGAAAAGGAACATCTGTCGGTGCGATCGAGACCCAATTCACTTGATTAATATTGCATTCTCTTTCATGAGCTTCAGCGCGATCGCCGACCACAACTTCATTTTTGACAGGATCGAGAGCAATTACATACAAGGGATTAGCCGCCGCCACACCCAAACCTTTGCGTTGACCGATCGTGTAGTGATATGTGCCATCATGCTCACCCAAAATATTTCCTTGAGTATCAACAATCTTGCCTTGGACGGGTGTGAGATATTTATCAAGAAAAGCGCGCATAGAGCCATTGGCTTCGACAAGGCACAAATCCATACTTTCGGCTTTATCAGCAGTCGCTAAACCAAATTCAGCGGCAATTTGACGCGTCTCGACTTTAGTGCGATCGCCCAATGGAAACACACAGCAACTTAATTCTTCTTGTCCGACTTCATATAAAAAATAAGATTGATCCTTGTTCTTATCAACAGCACGGCGCAATTCATAGCGTCCCGACTCAGGGTTAAAATTCAGCTTGGCATAATGCCCTGTGGCAATTTTATGGATACCCAATTTTTCGCGAGCATAGTCCATCATTGGCGCGAACTTGACAGCTTTGTTGCAACGTGAGCATGGCAAAGGTGTCGAACCTGCGGCATAGCCTGTGACGAGATAATTAATCACACTTTGTTCAAAAGCATCGCGACTATCAACAATTTCGTGGGGAATCTCTAATTCTTCGCATAGACGCGCCGCGTCTACCATTCCGTCTGAACAGCATTGTCCTTTGCCTCGCATTAACCACAGCGTTAAACCCGTCACATCGTATCCAGCGCGATGCAATAGGGCGGCGGCGACAGAGCTATCGACTCCGCCTGACAAGCCAACAACTATCTTTTCTTTTATTTGTTCTACGTTTGATTTTTCTGCGTTTGACATTTGTTGCGATCGAACCATTCACCCTCAATTGTAACTGTTCTGATCGATCATCGTTATGGCAATAATTTTCTTGTTGATCAAGATCGCCCCTCACCACCCACAAACTTGATCGCAAAACCCCCCAAAATCAAACAGCGATTTTTAGTAATGAAAGCGACAGGAGAGAATCCTAATTTTATTGTCTAAAACTTCTTGAATTTTTCCTGAAGGTATTTGAAAATATAGATTTTCTTTTTTCGCTTCGACGATCAGAATTCTTCTAGGTGCAGAAAATGCTTAGTCTGTATACTCTCCATTATGATGCTCCTCCATCATAACGTCATCTTTTGACCACCCTAGACATTCAAATAAAAGCCTATCAATTACTTTAAATCTTGTGTCAGCCTCGTTGCTATGTTCAGGCTTATACCAAGCAATAAGATTTTCTAGATTTTTTCTACATTCTTCATAATCAGCAGTCATGTTATTAACACCTATTTCATTTGAGCAAAATAAATATTTATGTCATCGCGACAAGTCAACCCAACTCTAATTTCAAGGCTTCTAAACTAATCGTTTACCCTAAATCTGCCTGTTGGATGCCTTCTCGTAACTCTGACATAAACTCGCGATCGCTTAAAATTCTCATCGTTTCTACCAAAGAGGCAAATTGCTCCATACTCAAAGCAACAATTACAGGTTTACCGTCTTGCGTGATAATCGCTGGATACCTGAGATTCTTAGATAGCAATGATAATTGTTGCTGAAGCGCAGCAAAAGTCAAATAATTAAGCATAATTTTTTTGCCTATGTAACTATCATTATTTTAGTTAATTTCAAGTTGTTAAGATTGTACGATATACAGCCAAGCGATCGCCAATGCCCAAAAACCTGATGCTCTTTATCTGCCAATCAAGTCCACGATCGCATTAACTAACGTGTCATCATGGAAGCTGCTTTTGGTGAGGTAATAGTTTGCGCCAGCTTCCATACCCTGAATGCGATCGTCTTCGCGATCGCGATAGGACACAATAATCACAGGTAGAGTATTTAACTTCGGATGATCTTTGATGTGTTTAACCAGTTCTATCCCATTCATGCGCGGCATATCGATATCGCTGACCACTAAATCATAGGGATTGCTACGAATTGCTGTCCAACCATCCATGCCATTTACGGCAACATCGACATCATAGCCGCGATTTTGCAGCAGTTTGCGAGTCATTTCGCGCACCGTTATCGAATCATCGACTACTAAAATGCGTTTGCGATCGCTACCTTTTACTTTTTTGGCTTTGTTGATATCCACGGAGCTTAATTGGCCAGTACTAAGAGCGTTGTCAATGGAGCGCACTAAATCAGAAACATCGACGATGAGAACGGGCGATCCATCATCCATTAGAGCCGAAGCGCTGATATCGCGAACTTTGCCTAAACGCGGATCGAGAGGGCGCACGACTAAATCTCGCTCACCGAGAAACTGGTCTACTAACAGCCCATAAGCATTAGCTTGATCGCTAATCACGACTACACACAGAGAGTCAGAATCAGATAATGTTTCTGGTAATTCGAGAATATGGTGTGCGGCGATTAAGCCAATATTTTGACCATCTTTGGTAAAATATTGACGACCTTCGACAATGTAAATATCAAATTTTTCGAGCTTGACGATGCGATCTACTCTGGCGAGGGGGAAAGCGTAGGGTTCATCGGAAATTTTGACAATCAATGTTCTGACCACTGAGAGCGTGAGTGGAAGCTGAAAGTTGAAACTGGTGCCATTTTTTAATTGCGACATGGCGCGGATTGTGCCGCCGACTTCTTGTACCATGCTTTTGGCGATATCTAGACCCACACCGCGTCCTGAGATTTCTGTGACCTGCTCGGTGGTCGAAAATCCTGATAGGAATAGAAATTCCATGATTTCTGCTTCTGTTAGTTGAGCGGCTGTTTCGGGTGAAGCTAAATTGCGATCAATAACTTTTTGACGAATACGCTCAGGATCAAGTCCACGTCCATCATCAGAAACTGCGATCGCTAACATTCCACCGCGATGGAATGCTTCTAAGCGTACAGTTCCCTCAATCGGTTTACCTGCGAGTTCTCTCTCTTCGGGTGATTCAATGCCATGATCGACAGCATTACGGATCATGTGCGTGAGCGGTGCTTCTAGCTTTTTGAGAATATCGCGATCTACGAGAGTGGACTGACCGACTATCTGAAGCTTGACTTGTTTACCCAATTGTCGTGATAGGTCACGCACCATGCGCGGGAAGCCCTGCACGCCATCCACAAAGGGACGCATATGGGAGGCAATTACTTCTCGATAGAGGCGATCGCTTAAATTGGTGGTGCGGCGAGCATAAAGTTCTAGTTCGCTAAGACGATCGGTGAGAATCTCGCGACATTCTTGGGCTTTGCGCCGTGCCGAATCGATAACGTGCTGATTTTCTGAACTAATTGCGGTGTTTGCTAGGACTGTATGGATTGTTTCTAGAATTCGCGCTAGTTCTGATTGACGGGATTTGAGGACAGTGAAGGAATCAGCAAAGGGTTGCAGCCAATTTGCTTCGACCAGCGATTCTCCTGCTAGTCCCATGATCCGATTCAAGTTCTCGGCGGTGACGCGAACTACGCGATCACTTGGTATGGCGATCGCTTCAAAAGTGACATTCTCCTGACGCAGCCCTTTTCCATTCTCCAAGCTTTGATCAACGTTGACTAAGGCTGATGGGCGGCGAGTATCAAAGTCGGTCGGCAATAGAGACGCGATCGCCTGACAACAAGCCTCAAACTGCCCCACTCGCTCAGTTAGCCAATCGATCAAATCTATTTCGGCAACTTGGGCGATCTCTTGCAATAGGTCAACACCTCGCAGCAACACATCAATCTGATCTGAACCTAAGCTAATAATCTGGTTTTGTGCGGCGACAAAACAATCTTCCATTCCATGTGCTAAGTGAATAATTGCATCAAGAGAGACAATTCGCGCCGCTCCTTTAATCGAATGCGCCGCTCGCATTAACGCTTCTAAGACTTCATCAGATTGGGAATTGGTTTCCAAAATCAGTAAGCCCTGCGTGAGGACAGATACCTGTGTCTCCGCTTCTTGACGAAATAGCTCTAGCATCGAATCATCGCTCATAATCAAAAAACCTTGTGACTTAGGGTGTAAAACAATTGTTCGGAATCCAAAAAGTTAATCTTCTTGCCTTGCCAAGTGACGACTCCTTTGGTATAGGCTTCCGATGCTTTGGAAATGACCACAGGTGCATCTTTAAACTCATTAAGATGGAATCGGTAAGTTCCATGCACTTCATCGACTGGAAAAACCCACTTGTTCTCATTCTTACCAGCAACAATCATTCGCTGAGGATTGATGGTCTTCATAAAATCTGCTGGTTCGGCGATCGCCTCTAACCCCAATAAATCTCTGAGTGAAATACAGAGCAGCGTTTCACCACGAATATTAATCAATCCCAAAAATACTGAGTTGCGGCGATGCGGAACTGTGTGAATGGGATAAGGAGGCGTTACTTCTTGCAAGATATTCACAGGCAATGCTAAACGTTCATTGCCCAGCCGAAAGATAATTACTGAGAGAGTATCAGTGGCGCGAACTAGGGTTCCTTCTCCTGCTCCCGCCTGTGTTGTGGAAGCCTCTGACAAGATGTCTGTCCATTCGGTGAGATATTCAGGTGGCGCATTGCGCTCCAACAAGCTGCGTCCTGCCGCCGAGTAGACTTTGCAGTTGCGACAATGGATCACTGTCTTCAGTTCGCCACAAGTGCGATCGCCCATTACGCCAATTTTGTTCCAGCAATCATTGAGAGTTGGCTGTTCAAAATTATCTGGGATCGGGACTATATTCAAATAACTTTCCATAATTTTTCTCACAGTTTAATATCCTCTATTTGAGGATAGGCGGCGCTTCGCGCCGCCTATCCTTGCCTTAGATCACCTTAAATCGAGCAATCTCAGTCTTAAGACTATGACTCGCTTCATCAAGCTGTTCTAGAGCGTGATTTGTTTCACGCAATGAGCCTGCGGTCTGCTGTGAGGCTTGACTAAGATGCTCCATTGCTTCACTGATTTGTTGCGCTCCTTGCGATTGTTCATCCACGCTCTGGCTGACCTGCTCGAAGCGCGGAGTTAGTCCCTGTACTTGCTGAATTACTTCTGCAACCTGTTCACTAATCCGATCCACATCTTCAACGCTATGCACGACAGACTCGGTAAACTTGTCCATTTCTGTCACTCCAATCGAAACTGCTGATTGCATCTCTTTAATCATCTGTTCGATTTCTAGAGTGGCGACAGCAGTACGATCGGCTAAGCGGCGAATCTCACGAGCGACCACTGAGAAACCCGCGCCATATTCTCCTGCTCTCTCAGCTTCTAGCGCTGCGTTGAGCGAAAGTAAATTAGTTTGGTCGGCAACAATCATGATCGTGGTCACGACTCGACTAATATTGTTGGCGCGGGCGTTCATCACTTCTAGTTTGGAAGAGATAATTTGCGTGCCTTCTAATAACTGCCCCATTACTAAATTGATATGGAGGAGATTATCTTTACTGTTTGCGGCGGCGATCGTGGTTTGTTCCGCAGCAGCCGATACCTGCTCCATTGTTTTTACGAGTTGCTTTGATGTTGCGGCAATTTGATGCGCCGTAGCTGACACTTCATTGGTGGAGGCAACCTGCTCGGCAACCGTGGCTTCTAGGTCTCGACCCGAAGCAGTAATGCGATTGGTGGAACTGGTGATTTGATTGCCAGATTTTTGAATGCGATTAACTAGTGCGTTCAGGTCTTTATTCATCGTATAAAAGACATTCTGCAACTGACCGACTTCATCTTCCTGCTCGGCAAGAGAAATCTCGCTGGTTAAGTCACCTGCGGAAATCTTGTGGGCGATGTCAACTACGCCTGCAATCTTTGCACCCAATGGTTTAGCGATCGTATTGCTAAAGAAAATTCCAAATAAGACCGCCGTTCCTGGTCCAATCAGGATCGCGACAAAAGCCCAAAATCCTACCTGAGAAACATCTTGAGCGGATACACTTTCAGTCTCTGAAGCTAAATCTTGGTTAATTTTTAGCAGAGATAGCAGTAGATCAGTTGCGGCTGTAAATGGTTGACGGTTTAGCTCAACTTGTTTCTCTAGAGCTTTGAGTGCTGAGTTTACGGGAATCACACTAGCCACTGAATTTTCTAATGGATTTTCAACTCGGCCACTCTCGAATTTGAGATTAAGTCTCAAAAACTCCTCATGGGCTTTTTTCCATATATTCCACTTTTCCAAAAAATCTTTATAGGCTTGCTGCTCAATGCTCGATTTAGGAGTCGCTTCATACTGATAAAAACCCTCTTGGATTTGCTTCCAAGCATTATCCATTCGCGCGATTTCCGACTGTCGCCCAACTTTGTTGAGATTGACATCTAACAGTCCACGTTCTGATGATTCGATTTGGGTTTTGCCTTCATTGATTTTCCACAAGCTGGAGATGCTAGGGACATTGTTTTTAGCTAAAGTATTGATGTGTTTGCTTAAACGAGAACTACCGCTTAGACCAACTAAAGCGACAATCAGTACTAAAAGTCCCATGAAGATAAATGCAAAGAGGAGACGCGCTTGCATTGATTGATTTTTAAACATATTTAGGTTCCCCCTCCTAAGCTTCCGTTTCGCGATCGCATAGCCAAAATTCTCTGTTTAATGATATTTGCTCCTGTTGTATCGCCCTGATGTTCTTTCAACAAAGCGAGGTGAATTAATGCTTCATAGGAGTTTGGCTCTAGGTAAACAGCGCGTTGAAAGCATTGCTCTGCTTTTTGTGCTGCTTTTTCTACTGCTTGAGAATTTTGATGATCGGCTTGGTATAGCTCGCCCAAAAGTACATAAGCATCGGCACTGGTGGGATATTTTTCCAGATATTTCTTACAAAGTGTGGTCGCATCTATTAGTCGCCCATCGTCTGCAAGCTTTCTCACCGATCGCAGATCAAGTTCTTCGCAGGATTGATGATTTGAATTTGTCGATAGATGCGTTTTTTTGATTGGTTGGATATCTGGAGAAATACTAGGCAAACTTTTGATGATCACAGCCTGTTTAATAGGGCTTTCGGACTTGCGATAGCCAAATGTGAAAGGCTGACGAATCGAAGTATATTGATCGGGAACGATTTTTCCAGTTTCCGAGCCGCCTACAAATAATATTCCGCCTGCGACCAGTAAGCGGTCGAGCGCTGCTAATACTTGCGTACAAACTTCTGGTTTGAGATAGATCAATAAGTTGCGACAAAAGATGATGTCATATTGCTTTTGATTAAGAGCTAAAGCCGTCATCACATTCCCTTGCTGAAAATTAACTAGATCACGAATAGATTTAGATAGCTCATAACCTTGTTCGCTTTGTTGGAAGTAATACGATCGCTCTTGCCATGCATCACCGCGAAAAGAGTTTTTGCTGTAAATACCGCGCCGTGCTTTGGTAAGCGATCGCTGACTAATATCGATCGCATCAATATTAAATTGTTTGGGTTGTAAACCTGC
This sequence comes from Cyanobacteriota bacterium, assembly GCA_025356295.1. Lineage (GTDB taxonomy): Bacteria > Cyanobacteriota > Cyanobacteriia > Pseudanabaenales > Pseudanabaenaceae > Pseudanabaena. The sequence goes on along the minus strand of JANXUJ010000043.1, from coordinate 29,405 downwards.
TTCGAGCAAAGAAATAGCGATCGAGTAAGGCTCTTCGCCAGTTGAGGATGGGACGCTCAGGAGTTGCAGAGTATTGCGGTTAGGCTTGAGCAAATATTCTGAGGCGACATAGTTTTTGAGATAATCAAACGGCTTGCGATCACGAAAAAACCAAGTTTCTGGCACGATGATTAGTTCGATTAGTTCTTCTAATTCGGTCGCTGAAGTTTGTAACCGCGCCCAATAGCGATCAAGATCAGGGAAATTACAGGCGACTCGCCGAGTTTCCGCAGCCCTATTAATCTGACTAGGGCTGACCACATTGGCATCTAAGCCGATGGTTTGGCTGAGTAATTTTGTAATCTTAACTAATGCCATCTCTTATTCCATCAGTAATCCTATCTAGCGGCTTAAGCAGTTTTAAAGTGAGCAATTTCTAATCGTAATCGATTCGCCGCTTCGTCAAGCTGTCCTACGGCACTGTTGGTTTCTCGCAAAGCATCTACTGTCTGTTGCGATGCTTCACTGAGTTGACCCATCGCTTCACTAATTTGTTGCGCTCCCTGTGATTGTTCCTCAATGCTTTGACTCACCTGCTCAAAGCGTGGGGTCAATCCCTGCACCTGTTGAATCACTTTCGCAACCTGATCGCTAATCTTGCTGACATCTGTAACGCTATCAACTACAGATTTATTAAACTTATCCATTTCCATGACACCTGTGGAAACTGCTGACTGCATCTCTTTGATCATCTGGGCGATTTCGAGAGTTGCCACGGCGGTTTGGTCAGCTAAGCGGCGAATCTCACGGGCAACCACTGCAAAACCTGCACCATATTCTCCTGCTTTTTCCGCTTCGATCGCGGCATTTAACGACAACAAATTCGTCTGGTCAGCGACCTTATTAATTGTTGTCACCACGCTATTGATATTGTTCGCCTTCTCATTCATTACCCCAAGCTTAGTGGCGATAGAAGTAGTCGCATCAGAAAGTTGACGCATGACCGTACCCATGCGGTTTAGGTCGGTTTGACTCGCACCTGCCTCAGTTGCAGTCGAATGTGCCATCAGCGCCACCTGTTCCATCACTCTGACTAATTCTTTGGAATTTGCCGCAATCTGATTAGACGTAGCATTCACCTCATTAGTGGAGGCGAGTTGCTCGATAACTGTCGCTTCTAATTCTTTACCTGCGGCGGCGATTTGGGTTGAAGAAGTACTAATCTGCACTCCCGATTTTTGCATTTGAAGAACTAGCAAATTCAACTTTTTGGACATATTGTAAAATGCCGCCATTAACTTACCAATTTCGCTCTGATCATTGCTTAACTCGATGGTTTGTTGTAAATCACCATCGGCAATCTGCTCGGCTGCTTGGACTACTTTTGGCAATTGACGTTGCAGTGGTAAAGCAATCCATAGGGCGATCGCGATCGTGATGACTGTCACCAGTAAAGTTCCCAACAAAATTACTAGGGTGACTAAGTTTTTAGAGCGATCGGCTTCTTGGATATTATCGTTCAGTTTGTTTTGCAGGATTTGTAGCAGCTTAATACGAGCATCATCAAGTTTGCTAATGCGAAGCACTAAAATTTCCCGTTTTGCATCATCCAACTTATTCTCATCAATGAGAGGGAATGTTCTGGCTCCAATGCGATCGTATTCATCAGCAAGTTGGAACATCTCATTGACCAATTCTTGCGCTTTGGGATCACTTATCTTTGCCAAATCCTGTTTGTTTTTTAGCATAGATTCGCGAGCTCTATCATAAACACCGCGATAGTATGCATCTTTAGGATAGATCACATATCCTCGGACACCGCCGATAATCCTCGCAACATCATAGGCAAGCTCATTTGTATCCTTGACGTTTTCGGCGATTAGGTTAGAGTCATTCTGCAATCTGATTAAGTTAGCCGTAGTTGAATAAAGGAGCGTTCCCAGCACAATCAGGAAGATGATCGGCAGTGAGAAGCCTAAGATAATACGGTTAGTGATGTTGTTTAGCATTGGGTCAGTTGGGTGGAAATTAATACTGGTCTGGTCGCCGATGAGTGGAAAAACTTAATTAAAAAAACTTAATTAAGTTTTTTCACCCATCAGCAAATAATTATGTCGTTCATCACTGAAAAGCTTCTCAAGCTGAACACATTGAATAATTCGTTTTTCATCAACGATTGTGCCGCTTAAGTAGGGAGCTTCTTCAACTCGAATATTGGAGTCTCTAATATCTGTATTGGAGATACTTAGCGTCTCCGTCACCCGTTCTGCCATCAGTCCTAAATATTGCAGCGACTCGTTTTGGTGCGGATATTTGACGATAATGATCCGCGTGCTGAGATGAGGGCGGCATGGGTTTCCTTGGATCAAATGGCAGAGGTCGATCACTGGCAGGATCACACCGCGATAGTTAAATAATCCCGCCACATAGTCGGGTACATGATGTACTTTTCGGAAACTAACGCGCGGAATAACTTCAACAATATAAGAACTGTCGATTGCGTAAAGGTCATTCCCCGCATAGAAGAGTAAAATTAGCACTTTTAATTTAAACCCTTTTGAGCGCTTGCTCTTGCCAACAAAACACCAATCTGAATACCAATCATACCCGCGATCGCACTACCAACCCAATAAATCAACATCATCGTGATATTGCCCTTAGTTAAAAAAGTGTTTGTTTCCAAGCCATAGGTCGAGAAAGTCGTGTACGCTCCACAAAAACCTGTGGTCGTCATCAGTCGCAATTCAGGCGAGATGATCCGAATATTTTCGATTGCTAGAGTCAAGATATAAGCAATCAATAAACAGCCAGACACATTAATAAAAAATGTGCCGTAAAAACCAAAATCTTTTCCAAAAGCAGCTTTAGCTCCTTCAGTTAGATAAAAACGACTTAATGCTCCAAAAATTGCGCCGATCGCGATCGCTAATGCATCACGTCTCTTTAAAAAATCCATTCTTTTTATGCCTAAAAATTTGCCTAAAAATTTATTGCTTTTTTTGTGATACTAATCTCAAACCTCTCAATTACTTGACAAAAAGCTTAGCGATCGCTCCTCCTAAAATCACGGCTCCTAAACCTAAAACTGCACTCCCTGCCCAATAAAAAGCAGTTGCACCCATTTGTTTACTACGCCATAGAGTTATAGTATCAAAGCCATAGGTGGAGAATGTAGTATAAGAACCTAAAAATCCAGTCCCGATCAGTAAACCTAATTCTGTCGGATAGCCTTTGATCACTTGAGAAATTCTAAAAAAGAAACCCATTGCTAAACATCCAGTAAAATTAATCGCAAATGTAGCAATCGGAAATCTTGTCCAAAAGTGAGTTTTTGTCCATTCTGTGATATAGAAACGAGAAAGCGCTCCAGGGACTGCACCTGCGGCGATCGCCACAGCATTGGTTATGTCTGACATTAGTGGATAACAACAGAAAAAACGGTAATATCTGTACCAGTATCACCATTGTTGCTTCTAGTTGTAAAGTGAATATTTTTAATTATTTATATGCATCAAATAGATATTAAACAAATAGATTTAAATCTGTTAAGTATTTTAAAAGTCTTACTTGATGAAAGTAACGTCACTAGAGCTAGTGAAAAATTAAACTTGACGCAATCAGCGACTAGCCATGCCTTGCAGCGATTACGGAAAATGTTTAACGATCCATTGCTAGAGCGATCAGCTTCGGGAATGCGTCCTACACCTAGAGCGATCGCTTTACAAGCATCTCTCGAAAATATTCTACTTGATATCAAAAAATTAGTTGAAGAACCCATCTTTGTTCCTGAGTTTGCTCAAGGCAAAATTCACATTGCCTCTTCAGACTATGGAACTACCGTGATCCTTCCTTCAGTTATCAAGCAAATTGCACTCTCTAGCCCTTGTATCGATATAGAGTGTTACGGATCGCATACCGACATTTTGGAGAAGCTCAAAGATGGAAAACTTGATCTTGGTTTAGGAGTATTTGACCTAGATGGAACTAAGGGATTCAAGACTCAAAATCTATTTGCGGAACGTTTTGTATCGATAGTCAGAAGCGATCATCCTATTCTTAAAAAGGAGATTACTCTTAAATCTTATATTGCTTATCCACACGCTTTAATCACGACTACAGGCTCACCATTGCCCAAAACCAATAAATTATTTAAAAGTCATGTTGATCGCAAGTTAGAAGAGCTAGGAGTAAAACGTCGAGTGATCCTGAAGTTGCCGCATTTTCTATCAGCCGCACTTATTGTCGGTCAAACCGATCTTGTTTTGACAATACCTCGCCGTATTGCCTTGCTATTTGAGAGTTTTGCTAATGTAACTATATTTGAGCCACCGATTGATTTGGGTGAGTATAACTATATGCAAGTTTGGGCTGAGCGTAGCAATAATAGTCCCTTTCACATATGGCTACGCAATCTTGTCTATTCTCAATCTCAAGATATATGAACCCAAATCCAGAAGCGTGAGTCGCCCGCTTCTGGATTTGGGTTTTAGCCAACGATCGCTGCGTAAGAAATAATGATCACATTAAGAACGATAAATGAGATCGTGAAAAGCTGAAATAAAAGATGGCGATCTAACCACTTGGCGCGCTTTCCTTGTCCGACTTCGCTAGTTAATTGAGAAAATATTGTGGCAAGAGAAGCTGTAAAAATGTAGATGATCGCAATTATATGAATTTGATCAACTAGGGTTAGACTCTCTGTCCGCCCCAATACTGACTCTGGCGCACGCATATTCACGAGTGCTGAAAATAAACAACCGATCAACAAACTCGTTCGTGGTCCCGCAAAATTGTCTTTCCCAGTTTGATAGAAAAATGACAACATCGCTACCGCAAAAGCCACATAAACCCCTGTCGTCAGCTTAAAAAAGCTCACATATTTGACTCGCTGAATCGCGATCGCCACCGTCAAGCGTGAATAAACTCCCTTTTGGTCAACTAGCTCTGGATCGCCAAAGGTGGTTTGATAAGTAGACTTCTCTTCTTGGAAACTAAAGTCAGTGATTTTCCATCCTCCTAACTTCAGTTCAGGCGGATAACCAGAATTTTTGAAGTCAGGAGTATAAATAAATTTAGAAGCATCGAGAGCATTTTCTTCTAAAGAAATTTTTAAAATATGGCGATCAAATGGATAGTTCTGCACATCCCAGTTCTGGTACAAGACGGCGCTAATATCGCGTTGAGACCAATAAACCTCATCTTTTGTGGAAAAGAACTCCGAACGATTTTTTTTGTCAAGTGTACTGTTAGAAAGTTCTTGAGATTCTAAGGAGTTAATAAGCTCCATACTCTCTAAAGGCTTGAGGACTTTAGCAGGACAAATACTCCATACTCGGAAATTAGCCGCAAATGACTTATCTGTAAATTTAAAATCTCGTAAAGATGTAATGTAAATGCCGACTCGACAAGTTTGTGGAGTTTTAATCGGTTCGGCGATCGCATCAGGAATTTGGATCAATAGCCATGCGCTAATCGACAAGAACAGAATAATAACAAATTTACAAGCTTTTGAGCGCAAAATCATGACCTGACTTGATGGTGAACTAGCCGAGAATCGATAATTAAATTAGCCAACGATGATAGCGTAGGCGATCGCAATCACATTAAACATAACAAATGAGATCGTAAAGAGCTTAAAGAAAACTTGGCGATCGAGCCACATGGCAAACTTTTTTTTACCGTCTTCAACATTTAGTCGTGAGTAAACTGATACTATGCCCGTAAATAGAATATAGAGAATAGTCGCAATATGAATCTGATCGACTAGGGTTAAGTCATCCGTGCGCCCTAATACTGATTCTTGCGATCGCATATTTAGCAAAGTCGCAAACAATGCACCAACGCTGATGGCAAGCCGAGAACCCGCTAGACTGGTTTCATTAGAGTCATAGAAAAAAGACAGTATGGCAACGGCAAAGGCAATATAAACGCCAATGGCAAGCTTAAAAAAGCTAAAAATCTTAGTCCGTTTGATCGCAATAGAAACCACCATCCGAGTAGAACTATTTTGTACTGAATCTGGATCGGGATTGCCAAAAGTGGTTGCATAGGGGAACTTTTGTTCAGTAATCTTAAAGCTAGTAATTTTCCATCCATCCAAATCAATATCTGGTTGGTATCCTGAATTTTTATAGTCAGTTGTGTAAACAAATTGCGAAGAATTTTTGATGGTTTCTTCAAAGGCGATTGTTAATGTATGGCGATCGAAGGGGAAGTTACTAACATTCAAACTTTGAGACAAAGTTGCGCGAATCTTCTTCCCAGACCAATAAACATTTTCTTTTGGATAAAATAATTTTGATAAATCTTTCCGCTCTAGTGTCAAATTATAAGCCGATTTAAAATTCTTATAGTCTTGAATATTAAGAACTTTAATACTTCTTAGAGGTTGTAACTCCTTCGATGGGCAAACGCTCCACACATAGAAGTCTGTGCTAAATTTTTTGTCAGCTAAATTCAAGTTACGCAGTGAGGCGACATAAACCCCCACACTACAAGTTTGCGGTGCTGGAGTTGTCTCTGCTAAAACCTGAGGCACTCCAACAGATGACCACATTATGATCGTTAGTATGAGGCTAACTAATAGCCTCCTAATACTCACCAAAGCTTAAACTCCATTTAAAAAAATGGTAAGGACGCAATCTTCGGTTGCGTCCTTACTTTTAGTTGATGATGATTATAGACGACTACCGTAGCTGATTAAATAAATAGCGATCGTAGCAAACATAATGACGGGATACACAATCCGTGATGTAAGCTGCACGGTGCGTAATGTTCCTTTATGACCATCTTTGTCTAGCTTTGCGCTAACTACTGTCTCTAAGATGGGAATCAAACATAGAGAGAAGTAAACATAAAAGATATATTCTAAGGCGACAGAATAACCAATTTCTGGCAATTGATTATTAAACGATAGCAATAGCACAATCCCTGACAATAGGGCTGAAGCAGGAGCCATCGTGCGCGGTACAAACATATTTAAAGGCAAGAACAGACAGAAATAAGTTAGTACAGCAAGCACAAGTAGAGGGAATAGATTCTTCGATAAGAATACTAAGGATTTGCGTTGGAAATTCATCCGTACGCTCAGACCAGGATATTCAACTTGAGCATTTGATTTAAATAGCTCAGGATCGCCTTGTGTCGAAGCATTGCGCGATGAGTCTTGGAAGTAAGTTATATCCTTGAAATTCCAAAGTTGTAAACCTAAAAATGGTTTACGTTCCGCTGCTTCAGGTCTGGGTAGTTTCAAGCCAACTGTATCGATCGCGTAAACTAAACGCTCTGTAGAGAGATTGGGATTGTCAAACCGCAAAATTAGTTTTTGCGAATCGAAAGGATAATCGCGATAATCAAAAGCATTGCGGAACTCACCGCGAACACGATAGAGGCGATAGTTTAGACCATTAACGATCTGTGACTTGATCGGTGATTTGGCATCATATACTGGCGCAGTCGGATTTACGCTGTTGCTAGCGGCATCAGGGAATTGAATCTCAGTTGGTTCATCACCACCGTTATAGCGGAACCACACATAAAAGTCGGCGGTAAAAGTCGCTTTATCAATCCGATTCAGCTTGTTAATATCCAGTCCTGTATAGACGACACGTTGTCGCCAGAAATATTTTTCTCCTGATTGGACGATATTTCCTGCTTGAACTTCTTTTGGTAGATTCAGGCGCTCAGGATTGACAATCGGCGTAAATTGTGATGCTGCGGAGATCAGTTTATAACTTTGGAACTGAGCCACACGCACAGGCTGATCACTGTTACGATCGCCATTAAAATAGAGCAAGCCAGTTAAGCCTTTCAGCCCTACTTTACGATTATTAAGAGCAGTAAGAGCTTCTTTTACTTGATCGCGATCACTTTCTAAGCTGGTCGTAGTTAGTTTTGGATCAGCTTTACGAATCGCATCGACAGCCGCGATCGCGGTTTCATAAAACTTGGCTCCTACATATGAAGGAGTCTTGTTATAAGCTTTCTGATAAGTAACAAGAAAATCTTGAGCATCAGCGCCTGCACTATCAAATAGAATTGGCGAAGCTACATACATTCCATCCGTAAAGAAACCAGATTTTTTCTTTTCTTCATCATATTTCTCAAAACTTTTTGCGAAAGATTCTCTAGCTAAAGCTTGATCACCGAGAATGCTGTTTTTTAAACCCTTCTGTTTAAGCGCAACTAAGAAATCTGCGGCGACATCTTCTTTGGTTAGAGTTAGAAATAAAATCCCCGCTTCAGGCTCGGCAGCAATTTCATTAACAATCTGCTGGATTGATGCTTTGCGATTATTGGGATCAGAGTCGATCGCCCAAGTTTTTTGAATCTTGCCACCCGCATTAGCTTCAAAAGCAGCCTTAATTACTTGAGATTGAGTCTCTTCATTTTTACTTGCCTTGTCATAAATTACGCTCGCAGTCTTGAACTGTAATACTTGCTGTGCATAGATTGACAGAGTATTGGCAAGTACTGGATTGGTATATACCATCCGAAAATAATACGGGTGATCGGCGGTAACTTTGGGGTTATTAGCGGTTCCCGTAATCGCTGACAAGTGTTTCTCTTGATAAATATCAGCTGCGGCAATCGATGTATCAGACGATCGATGCCCTAAAACTACAAGAGCATCACTTTTAGCAATTTCGGTAGCAGCTTGAGTTGCACCTTCCGCAGTACCTTTGTCATCAACTGCATTTAGTTTAAATTGACGACCCGTAGCACCACCCTCACGATTGGCTACATCGATATATAGCTGGATACTATCGACGATTTCCTGACCACCAGAGGCTCCATCACCACTTAGAGGTGCAGCAACAGCGATCGTGATTGTGCTACCACTTGCCCGCAAACTTTGCGGATATAGTCCACCTAACGATGTGACAATCAATATCGTGATCAAAGCGATCGACAAAAACTTCGTAACTTTGTTACTCATCAAACCACATTCCTCACAGCCAAAAATTGTAAAATTACAGATAGAATTCTTTAAGGAATTTTCTAAAACCTTTATTCCATGCAACATTACTGATTATTCTATTAAGCTTATCTATTTGTAAAATGAATAGTTTTAATTGTAGATATGTATTAAATAGATTAGGACTTACGCAAAAGGAAAAAGTGATGTAAAAAGGAGGGAAAGTTTGAGCAAAAGCAATGTCAAAAAAGTTTACTACCCTAGACTACTGTCAGTACCTGCTAAGTAGTCAGATAAACTACACAATCACCAATTAGCCTTTTATCTGATTATTTGCGGACTCAACTCAAGCATCCTTCTATTCCTATGTCTCTTGCGTAAGTCCTATTGAGTCTAGAAGAATTGCTAGATTAAAAGATATTGTTATCACCAAAAACGGCTGTGCATAAATTGATAGATAACAGACATCTGCACCCCTCCTCAGTAAGAGAAGGGGTGCAAGAAGATAAAGATTTTAAGTGTTAATTGATCTCTGTTTAGACTTTGATAATCCAAGCATTACGACTATCAGCATTGACAAAAGGTGCAGGAACAACTTTGAGAGCAACGCCCAAAGATTGGAATGCTGCACGAATTACCGTTGCATGACAAGCTTCAGCTAAACCAATGCCTGCGCCTACGGTAATTAGGTCAGGACTTCTGAGGTCGGCAACTTCACGACCATATGCGATCGCGGCATCTACTTCCAAAGCAAGGGCAAGCTTAGCAATATTTACGTCAGAGTCAACATTACCTTCTTTCCTTTCGATGTAGGGCTTGACGGTTGACAGATATTCAGTTTTTGCTTCCACAGGCATACCACCAAGCTGCTTAATTGCGCTAGAAAGCAAGTCACGGTGCGCTTTGTGATCAGATTGATTTGCCAAAGCAATTGACAAAACTGCTTTACCGACATTGCTATCAGTGAGCTTACCTGCTGCAAACCCATAAGCCCAAATTGCTTGATGCTCGTAAAACAAAGCATTGTTAAGAACCTTGATGTCGTTGATAACATAATTTTTCTTGGGCATTGCAATTACGGCTGGAACTGCTGCGGCACTAGCGACACCGATCGCCCCAAAAAAGCCTGCTTTCATTAATTGTCGACGCGAAGCTGCCCCTGAAAATTTCTCTGGTCTAGACATGGTTTTATTCTGATGATATATAGTTGAGATTCAATTGCGTTAAATCAGCAAACACTGATTCCTGCTGATTTAGTTAAGAATACGGAGAGGATTTAGCATTGGATTCATGCGATCGCAAATTTCTTAAAATTGACTATGAAGGTAGGCTGGAGGAAATTTTGCTCATTAGCCGAATTGCGAGCCAAGACCAATCGGCTTTATCACTGCTTTACGATCGCTATGCCAAAATCATTTATACGATCGCTTATCGAATTCTTAATTCTCCAGAAGAATCCGAAGAGATAGTCTTAGACGTATTTACTCAAGTGTGGAGAATAGCCAAAAACTACCAGTCTCAAAAGGGTCGTGTAGATACTTGGCTGTTTATGATTACCCGCAGCCGCGCTTTAGATCGCTTACGCAGTCAAGCAAGGGCTGGCAAAGCGATAACTGCTTCTAAGGATGCGCTAATCATGCGATCGCATTCTGATAGTCCTGAAAAAGATGTGCTAATCCAAGAGCGAAGTATTTATGTTAAGGCTTGTTTAGATCAGCTTCCTGCTGATCAACGTCTTGTCCTTGAACTTGCATATTTCAAGGGATTAAGCCATAGCCAAATCGCTGCGGAAACAGGAATTTCACTTGGTACGATCAAAACGCGGATAAGGCTGGGATTAAAAAAATTACGCGAAGCGATCGGCGCTGAGTGGGGCGATTTTTAAGGAATATCACAAATAAATAGTAAATCATGATAATAAATTAGGATTTAAACTGCATGAAACAAGAAGAGTTCAATCAAGAAAACATTAATCAAGAAGAAAGCAAGGAAAAATTAGCATTGACAGCGATCGCTTATGCAGAAACTTCTTTGGGAGTTTCTACGAATCTTAAACAGAGACTGTTCAATCGTATTAGACAAGAAGCAGAAGTTTTAGAATTTGTTAAATTGGGGGCTGACCTCAAATGGAAGCCGCATCCTGTCAAAGGTTTGCAGATGGCGATTTTAAAGATTGATCGCCCCAAAAGAGAGTTATCAGCTTTAGTTCGGGCGGAGGTAACTGTGGAGTATTCGTTGCACCGTCATGAGATCGGCGAAGAAATCTTGATGATTGAGGGTGAATTAATTGAGAATGGAATTATTTATAGAGCAGGAGACTATCTGCATTCGGTGGCTGGTTCTCTCCACGCTCCCACAGCTATGGCAGGTTGTATGTTTTTTGTCCGCACATCTTTAGATGATGTTTTCCTGTAAAACCCATACAAGAGATGGCGCAAAGCGCCACCTTTTTTATGCTTTGCGAGACTCTTTGATTTGATCGTCAATACGGCGCAAAACACCATTAATAAATCGATAGCCATCTTCGCTGCTATAACGTTTGGCAAGTTCAACAGCTTCATCGATCGCGATCTTGCTTGCCACATTCATAAACATCATTTCGGCGGTGGCAATCCGCAAAATATCTTTGTCAACTTGAGCAAGGCGATCAATTTGCCAATTAACCAAAGCACTGCTGATCATTTCATCGATTAGCGATCGCTTTTCATTGACCATTTTGAGAATGTCGATCGCATAGTTACGCACTTCTGTACGCTGAGACAGCACCAATGTAACGGGAAACTCTAGTGCCGAGCCAACATGATTAATCGCATTTTTAGTTAGCTCGATCGCTTCGCGCACCATGCCCTCTACAGCTTTGATATCTTGACGAATATCTCCAGTACGGGTTTCGCTCGCCATTACGCGCTCTTGGCTACGTTGTAGCTCAGCGCTGGCAGTTTGCAATAATTCTTTAGTTTCATCATGCAGTGATCGCACAACAGCCGTCACAATGTCATCTAAAGTCTTAGACTCTAGCTTTTGTGGTTGGCTAGGCAATTGATTGATACTAAAAAGTGCGAGTTCGCGAGCAATGTGACGGGGTTGCATATGAAGAGATAAAATTAAGCCAGTAGACCATCGTATCATTCTCCCTACGCACTAAACACCTATAAAAATGAGTCAAACCTTTATTGCCACACTCCATCATCAAGGGCAAACCTTTACGGTGTCTGTTCCTGAAGACCAATCAATCCTCGATGCCGCGATCGAGCAGGGACTAGACTTACCATGCTCTTGCTATGCAGGCGTATGCACAACTTGTGCCGCCCAAATCGTCAACGGCGAAGTCGATCAAGGACAAGGCATGGGTGTTGGTGGCATGGGTGAAGAGCTAGATGCTAAGGGCTACATTTTGCTATGTGTCTCGCACCCCAAGTCCGATGTCGAGATTTTTACAGACAAAGAAAAAGACGTATACGCGATTCGGTTTGGGCATAGCTCATAAAAAAGCCACAAAATCCTAAGATTGATTGCGCTAAGCGCAATCAATCTACTCTAGGTATAGCGCTTATAGAGGTTTTAAGTAAGCGCAAAGCGCTGTATGTTCTAGATTGGTTTACACTGGCTAGAGAGCCTACTAGCGATTTCATGCATTAAGCTTAATTTTTTTAACTTTTGAAAGATATTCGGATAATTACCACTATGTTTTGGGCGGATAAAATTGCAGCAGATGCAAGCGGCGATCGCATTATTGTCAACGACTCCAAAACCCCATCTGGGCGCGTACATGTCGGCTCATTGCGGGGTGTGGTCATTCACGATGCCATTTATCGCGCCCTCAAACATGCAGGTAAACCCGTCACCTTCACTTACGGCGTTGACGATTATGACGCTCTCGATACCGTACCGCATTATTTAGATCAGACCAGATTTGCGCCCTATCTTGGTCAACCTCTCTGCAATGTCCCCTCTCCCGAAGCCACAGCTACCGACTATGCCAAATACTTCATGGGCGAATTTCTAGAAGTATTCGAGCATCTAGGCGTGCGTCCTGAAATTTATTATCTGCGCGATCTCTACCGTTCAGGCAAGATGAATAAGTATATTGATTTATTTTTGCAAAATGCTCATCTTGTCCGCGAAGCTTATAAAGAAGTTAGCAAAGCCGATCGCGCTGAAAATTGGTATCCGTTCCAGACCATCTGTGAAAACTGCGGCAAAATCGCCACTACAGTCGTGACTGACTACCAAGACGGTAAAGTGTTCTACACCTGCAAGCCAAATGCGATGGAATATGTCAAAGGCTGCGGTCATACTGGTTGGGTGTCGCCCTTTGATGGCAATGGTAAATTGCCGTGGAAAGTGGAATGGGTCGCTAAGTGGGAAGTCGTGGGCGTATCAATTGAATTAGCGGGTAAAGACCATTCTCAAAAGGGTGGCTCTCGCGATGTTGCTAATTCCATTTGTCGTAAGGTTCTCAAAAAGAATCCACCCACTCATGCACCCTACGAATTTATCTTAGTCAATGGAACGAAGATGAGTTCTTCTAAAGGAGTTGGTTCCAGCGCTAAAGAAATCGCTGCACTGCTTCCCCCAGAGCTATTGCGCTTCTTGATGTTGCGGACTCAGCCTCGCAGTGTCATCAATTTCTCTCCCAACTATGAGACCATTACGCGACTCTTCCGTGATTATGATACTTTGATTGAGAAGTATCAGGCTGACATGGTTAAAGATGAAAAAGCTGAAGAAGACTTAGTGCCTTTGGTTTATTCGCAATTGAATACTGATGAAAAAGTGGAAGGATATCAACCTTTTGACTTCAGTACGTTGATTTCACTATTGCAAATCCCACACCTCGATCTCGAAGCAGAAATTGTGGCGAGAAGTGCGAATCCGTTGAGCGATCGCGACTGGTTAGTCGTCCGCGATCGCATCAGAGTTGGCAAGAAATGGCTACAGGACTACGCCGATGAAGAAGAAAAATTAGTTCTCTATCTCGACTCGATGCCTGAAAAAGCAAGCACCCTTACCACAGAGCAAGTCAACTACTTTGAGGTGTTAGTGACTAATCTCGAATCAGATATTAATTGGGAAGGTGAAGAACTGCAAACGCTATTATTTAGCACATCCAAGCAAATTGAAATATCTCAAAAGAGCGCTTTTGCAGCAGTTTATTTCACGTTTTTAAATAAAGAGCGTGGTCCCAAAGCGGGAAGTTTGCTTTCTTATTTGGACAGAGCATTTGTGATTCAGCGTCTCAAAGATGCGATCGCGCTAAACCGATAATTGCCGCGAAATCGCTGGTCGCCCGCGTAGCGGGCGACCAGCGATCTGGGTTAAGATCATCTACAATTACCATAATTTATTTAGAAATTCTGATCGCATGATTTTCCCTGAATATTCTGACTTTATTAAACTAGCTGGAAGTGACGCAGGACAAGGCAACTTTGTACCTGTATATATGGAACTGGTCGCCGATCTCGATACACCTGTGTCAGCTTGGTATCGTGTCTGTCAAGGTCAACCCTACAGCTTTTTATTAGAGTCAGTTGAGGGCGGCGAGAGGCTAGGGCGCTATAGTTTACTTGGTTGCGATCCTTTGTGGGTATTGGAAGCAAGAGGCGATCGCACTACCCAGACATTTCGTAATGGCACGGTGAAGAGCTTCACAGGCAATCCGTTTCAGCATTTGCGTGACTGCCTCACGCCGATTATTCCTGTGCATTTACCCGAGTTGCCGCCGAGCTTGGGTGGTTTATTTGGCTATTGGGGCTATGAATTAATTAATTGGATCGAGCCGAAAGTACCTGTTTATCCTTGTCAAGATAGTGATACACCCGATGGTGTGTGGATGCAGGTTGATAGCTTGCTGGTGTTTGATCAGGTAAAGCGAAAGATTTGGGCGATCGCCTATGCAGACTTGAGTACAGGAGATGACGCTGAGACTGCATATAAATCAGCTAGCGATCGCTTAACGGTGTTGGTTGACAAACTGCGATCGCCACTTGATCGCCAAAAAACAGCCATCACATGGACAAATCCGCGATCGCAGCCACCTGTAAGCTATACCAGCAATATCACTCGTGAAAAATTTTGTGAGTCAGTTGAGAAAGGTAAAGAGCATATTAAAGCAGGTGATGTTTTCCAAGTTGTGCTTTCGCAAAGATTGACAACTGAATTTAAGGGCGAGCCATTTAGTTTGTATCGTTCTTTGCGAGTGGTAAATCCTTCGCCTTATATGGCATTTTTTAATTTCAAGGATTGGCAGCTAATTGGTTCTAGCCCTGAAATCATGGTCAAAGCTGAAGTCATCAATGGTATATCGCGGACAGTGTTGCGCCCGATCGCTGGGACGCGACCCAGAGGCGCAACTTCAATTGAAGATGCCGAACTTGCTAAAGATTTACTTGCTGATCCGAAAGAAGTTGCGGAACATGTCATGCTCGTGGATTTGGGTCGAAACGATCTGGGGCGTGTCTGCAAAAGTGGAACTGTGAAAGTCGATGAATTAATGTCGATTGAGCTTTATTCCCATGTGATGCATATTGTCAGCAATGTTATTGGCGAAATTCGTCCTGACAAGACAGCTTGGGACTTGCTTCAGGCTTGCTTCCCTGCGGGAACAGTCAGCGGTGCGCCGAAAATCCGCGCGATGGATATCATTCATCATTTAGAAAGCGATCGCCGTGGCACTTATGCTGGAGCCTATGGCTATTATGACTTTGAGGGTCAACTGAATACGGCGATCACAATTCGGACAATGGTAACGAAGGATGGCAGAGCTAGCGTTCAGGCGGGTGCTGGTGTGGTTGCAGATTCTGATCCTGAGAAGGAATATCAAGAAACCTTGAACAAAGCAAAGGGAATGTTGGAGTCTCTACGCTGTTTAGGATAGTTAATCAAAACCCAAGAAGCGCATTGCGGCGCAATGCGCTTCTTGGGTTTTGATTTGTCTTAACGCAGGTGGTAACAACTACAAATCAAACTTATAAATCAAACTTTTTTGTAAAGATTTGAACTGTTTTAGTACAAGCCATTCAATTTATACATTATTCAAACATGATTTCAAACATTAGGATGTGATGCTGTTTGGAGTAAACAGGTTATACATAATCTTAAGCAAACTAAATGGCTGATATCGTAGATACCGCAATTCAAGCTGGTTGTTTCAACACTTTAGTTGCTGCGGTTAAAGCTGCTGGTTTAGTAGACACTCTTAAAGGAAGCGGTTCATTTACCGTTTTTGCTCCTACTGACGATGCTTTCGCTAAACTTCCTAAAGGAACAGTGGATGGATTGCTTATTGATTATGTGAATTGCATTAGCGCTATTTAGGAGATATTAATTATGAAGAGTAGAAAGAAATCTTCACGACGTTCCCTAATGAAATGGGGGATTTTTGGGTTAGGTGGTATTGCGATCGCATCCATACCAGGTGTGCTTAATGCTCAACCAATGAATCGTGGTAAGACCCTCACATTTAATGCCGATGATATTGGTATTCTTAACTTTGCTTTGTTGCTAGAAGAGCTAGAAGCTGCTTTTTATGCAGCCGTTGTCAGCTCGGGTAAGATTACCAACAGCAAAGAAATGGAGTATATGCGTTACTTAGGTGGTCAGGAAGCTGCCCATGTCACATTTTTACGCAGCGTTTTAGCTAATCAAGTTCTATTTGCTACTCAAGATTTAAGTTTTAATCAATCTACCCTCAATAATCTTCTATCTAGCCGCGATAGTATTTTAAATACTGCCGTCACTTTAGAAGATGTTGGTGTTCATGCTTATAATGGCGCGGGTCCAAGTCTCACTAACCCCACTTTCCTCCTTGCGGCGGGTTCAATTGTATCTGTCGAAGCTCGACATGCGGCGGGTGTACGCGCTTTACTTGGCAAGCCAACCACAGAACCTGATAGCGATCGCTTAGTTAATGATGCAAATTTAAATTCTACACTCAATCCTCTTAAAGGACGAGCTTATGACGAGCTATACACTCCTAAGCAGATTGTTGCCATTGTTGGTTCGCTAAATCTACTCAATAACTCCATTGGCGGTTCTCTCGTTGCGTAACTAAAAAGCTCCCATGCATTCTTAAATCCATTCATATCCATTTATACAGAAGGTCTTGGCGATATGACATCTTACTACGTTACTCTTAGAATGAGCCTGAAAAGCTTAGTTAACAGAGCCTTGCGCTCTATCAAACTCAGCTTTGTACTTATTCCTTTACTGGTTTTGTTTTTGTGCTTCAGCCCAGCCACTCCAGCTTATGCTCAGGGTAAGGTGCTAAACCCTAGACAAGTAGCAGAATATGCGCTTACTTTAGAGAAGCTCGAAGCCGACTTTTACCGCCGTGCAGTTGGTGCAGCCACAAATGGCGGCTTAGTCTCTGCACCTCAAATTGCTAAAGATGCGATCGTCTCCTATGGC
The DNA here is from genome assembly GCA_025356295.1 of Cyanobacteriota bacterium. Classification (GTDB taxonomy): domain Bacteria; phylum Cyanobacteriota; class Cyanobacteriia; order Pseudanabaenales; family Pseudanabaenaceae; genus Pseudanabaena. The sequence goes on along the minus strand of JANXUJ010000043.1, from coordinate 12,100 downwards.
GAAGATGAAGCTAAACATGTAAGTGATCTCTCAGCCGCACTACGCTCCATCGGTGGCAACCCTGATGCAATTAAACTTCCTGATAGTCCTAACTATAATGCGATTTTGGGTCGCGATCCGTTTGCCAACCCTACAGATTTTCTGTTGGCAGGACAGTATGTGGAAGATTTGGGTGTAGCCGCCTACAAAGGGCAGGTACAGAACTTACTCGCCGCAGGTGAAGCAGCTAAGCCAATTTTAGCAGCAGCTTTAGAAATCCATAGTGTGGAAGCTCGACATGCCGCTGGCGTGAGATTTTTGCGCCAGACTTTGCTAGGAGCCGATGTACGTCCTTGGATTTCGACTAATGCTCCTTCTAGTGAAGTCATTTACAACGAGAATAGAATGGATTCTCCGATTCCATTCAATCTTGATGCCTTTGATGGCTATGCAACTAGCGATGAAGTGCTTGCCCTAGTCAATCCTATTTTAAATGGAACTTCACCATCTACGGGACAACCCCCCAATGAACCTCCAACCACGAGTGAACCTCCAGCACCCGTTCGAGGCTTGTGGTAAACCACTAGGCTATTTACAGTGCAGCTATTTACAGTGCAAATTACAGCACTTTGCACTGTAAATAGCCTTACTTACATAATATTGGAAACATTAACTATGTCTAATCCAGTTAAAGAGTCTAATCCAGTTAAAGAGAAGATTTCAACTAATCTTGTCAAGGCAAAGGGAGAAGGTAAGATTCGGGCGGAGCACATTCGCGAAATTGTCAAAGATGCAGTCAGACAAACAGTGGCTGAGCTAAAGGAAGGCACTAGCGAGATTAGTTTAATTGTCAAAGATGCCGTTTCGACTGTAGTTGCTGATTTAAAAGGAAGTGGAAAAGAAACTACCGAGAAAATCACTGCTTCAATTGAAGGTGCAATCGAAGGAAGTACGCATCAGCGACAGCAAACTCTCAATCAGCGGCGAGCAAAACTGTTAGAGATTCAAACTGAGTTGAATACCCAACAGCAACAGTTAGATCGTGAGATTGCTGATGTTTTGATTGATATTAAAACTTCAGAATCAGCTGATTCTATCGGTGACGATTCAGAAGCGATTAATTTGGCAGTTAATACTGTTCAAGAAAGACAAGAGTCGGGAATCTTGCAGGAACAGTATCTCAATCTGCGATCGCAACTTTCCAGCTTGGATCAGAAGTTAGCCAATCGTTATGGCGATCGCTACAATGAAGTCAAGCAGCAATGGGAAAAGACTAAAACTTGGTACTCTCAGAAAAAAACTGAAGCCGAAGCAAGTGGGACTATACCGCTCCAAGAAAAGCAAGCAGAAATTGAGACCAATCTCGGTGATCTTGGTGGAGTGGTTGCGCGCAAAGAGAAAGAGATTAAACAACATTTGCAAGAGCTTTGGGACAACAAGGTGTCTGGCTCAAAGCATTGATTGAGAGCATTAATTAAGTTGTGATGTTCTTTTAGCAGAACAACTTTTAGCAGAACAGCTTTATACCTCAACACCTACCTAAACACATTCATTTTCAAAAGAGTAATACTAACTATGAGACTACTTTTAGGACTTCTAATTCCGCCACTTGGTGTTTTTCTAACTGTTGGTATCGGACCAACTTTATTGATTAACATTGGGTTGACTTTTCTCGGTTGGATACCTGGCAGCATTCATGCTGCTTGGGTGATCATTAAACATGGAGAACAGGAAGCAAGAAATTAACATCAATTTTTTGCTTTAGCATTCAGTCAAAAATCACTAAGTAGCTATGCATAAGTAACCTTAAAACCTAGAAGCGCGGGTTGCCCGCGCTCTGGTTTTGGTTTTTAATTATGCCCAGATACTTGCCTAAAAATTACTATAGGAGAAAAAATATGCTTGGATACTTTGTAACTATATTGGCAACTGCTCTAGGACTTCTGGTTGTCGATATAGTAGTCCCAGGGGTGGAGATTGCTAATTTCCCTGCCGCTATAGTCGCAGCGATTGTTATTGGATTGATAAATGCTTTCATTCGACCAGTTCTGCAAGTTCTATCTCTACCACTTACCTTCATTACTTTAGGATTGTTTTCATTCATTTTGAATGGGCTATTGCTTTGGTTAGCTTCAGTTATCGTTCCTGGGTTTACTATGAATGGTCTAATTGCCTTCATTCTCGCTCCCATTGTTCTATCTTTTAGTAGTACTTTTTTAAATAAGTACTTTGCTGAAAAGGGAATGGGTTAAATCGCAATCAGTGTGTGCAACGCTAAGCGTTGCACACACTATTATTTAAAAGGAACTTTATTTAAAAGGAACTTGCTATGAACATTTTTTATCAATCTCAAAAGACTTTATTAGCGATCGCGTTGATGCTAGTTTTGACCCTTACAACTGCTTGTGGCTCTGCTAGCACTCAATCAGCTAGCCCAGTAAAGCTCAATCAAAGCTTGGGATACACTCAATTAGCAAAAGGAAGTTCAGCCGATGGACAGGATTTTAGCAATTGGGTAATTCAGACCAGTAAAGGCTTGATTAAGGATGCTTATGTACGCGATCGCAACAAGTTGGGAGTTGTGATTTCACCTCAAGTTTTGCCAACTGATGTAAAAACTTTAACTCAATCTCTAGCTCAAGGCTTCCGTCATAACTTTCCCAATCAAGACCTTACGATTTTGATTTATGCTCCTGACAAAAAGCTAGTTTTAACAGCTCGCTATGATAATCAATCCAAACAAATTGATTATCAGCAAGCAAGTTAATACAGCATGATTTATCCACATTTTTGTTGAGATAAAATTCGTTGAGATAACCATGGAAAACCAAACCCAAACACTGACTGATTTTGATGATAATCAATTGGCTTATCAGATAGGACATGAAGGATGCGATCGCTATCTTGGTAAAAGCTTTGATGAAGCAGAAACTGAACTTAAACGAGATTATGAAGCACTCTTGGCTCAAACAAGTCGCCCAGGATTAGCTTGGAATAAAGTCAAAGATGCAGTTCGAGATGCTTGGGATCAGTCAGGAACTACTTAAAAACCAGTTGATTATCTACTTTTCTTTATATTGGAGTTTTTTAATAGCCATGCCAAACAGTGATGAATACAAACGTCAAGTCATGAAGGATTTGGCGGGGGGTAATAAAGAAACCCTCCCCGATGAGTCAGAAAATTATCAGAACTTTGATGATTTTGCTCAAAAGTCAACCCGCGAAGAACGCCATAATTTATTTAGTAATTTTTTCCAGCCCGATCGCATCAGTTCGGCACAGATGGAACCAGAGTTACAAAAGGCGATCGCGGCTATTCAACCAAACCAGCGCGATGATGTGGCGCGCGAGTTCTTTAAACATCTTAAAAAGCGCGGGCTTAGCGATCGCGATCTAGAACAACAATTAGGTTTGTCCAGTCGTGACCCTAATCGGATGAAACCTGATGATGTTGCCAAACTAGCAGGTTTTGCTTATCACTCTCATCCTGATATTTTTCATGAAGTTTTGGCTGATCAACCCGCGCTAGTCAAGTTCCTGAGTAACCCTCTCGTGGGAGCCGCTTTAGGAGCGATCGCTTCCAAATGGTTTAATCGCAAATAAACTTTAGTAACACTAGATATGCGGTTCTTTATACTTCGCTTTATCAATTTATTTAGAGGTGCAAGGAATGTAATTCCTTCAGAATCTATACCTACTGATATCAGCAATCACCGTATTGACGGTCTAGTCGATGCATTTTTCGCAATTGTTTTAACTTTATTAATAATTGAGATTAAGATATCGCATGTAGATTCAAATGATGAATTAAATAAGCAACTAATAGAACTAATTCCCAAATTTTTTGCTTATTTTTTAAGTTTTATCATCTTGGGTCTGCTGTGGTTTGGACATCAAATGGTATCCAGCTATGTTGTTCGGTCTGACCGAACGCATATTTGGCTTAATCTGCTATTTCTAATGTTTATTTCATTAATTCCTTTTTCGACATCGTTACTAGGTGAGAATCTCAATCATCGCTCGTCAACTATTTTTTATGGCGTTAACCTATTCATCACGGGAGTCATTCAGTATGTTCACTGGGAATATATAACCCGACAAAATCGTTTAATTGATGCAAATCTAGATCGCCGAATAGTTCGGGCAATTCAAAAAACATTTTTGTTTGTTCCGCTTAGCTATGCGATCGCGATTGAAGTTTCTTTCTTTAGTATCTCTCTGAGTCTAGCGTTGTATAGCTTAAGCACTTTCGTAGGGGCGTTAAGGATGAATGCCATCTTTCATCAATCGCATCAGCAAGTTATAAACCAAGATACCTAAGAGCTTGAGTAGCCCGTACAGCGGGCTACTCAAGCTCTTATTTTGCTAAACTAATTAGATGAAAACTTTAGATTAAAGCTGGCGATCGCTATATCCATACGGTATATTCATATTTCAGAGCTGACAATTTACTGAAATATGAATCCTAGTCAATCTTTTAATCCGTCTCAGCATTCATTTGACCTGCAAACTGATCGCCAAATTATTCTTAGTGCCCACAACATCGTGGCAGGATATGTTGCAGGTGTAGATATCTTGCAAGGCGCAAATCTATCAGTATATGCAGGTGAACTCGTCACTGTAATTGGTTCCAATGGGGCAGGTAAATCGACCTTAGCAAAAACAATTTTTGGTTTAGTTCCTGTACGATCGGGAGAAATATTATTTGACGATCGCCCTCTAGTTGGACTTAAGCCTGAACAAATCGTGCGACTAGGAATTAGCTATGTACCGCAAGTTGCTAATGTATTTCCCTCCCTGAGTATTTCCGACAATCTTGATATGGGAGCTTACACTCGTGAGGGCAATATCAAAGAAGTCAAAGAAAAGATTTACGAAACTTTTCCCGTACTTGCAAAGCGGCGTAATCAGAGAGCAGGTACACTTTCGGGAGGAGAGCGGCAAATGCTGGCGATGGGACGAGCGATGATGCTAGAGCCAAAGTTATTGATTTTAGATGAACCTTCGGCGGCGCTATCACCAATTTTGGTACAAGATATTTTTAATTTGATTAAACAAATCAATCAAGCTGGCACATCGATTATTTTGGTAGAACAAAATGCTCGCAAAGCTTTAGCGATCGCTGACCGTGGTTATGTGATGCATTTGGGTAAGGATCAGTTTACGGGCAAGGGATCAGATTTATTAAACAATCCTGAAGTTGCCGAATTATATTTGGGAGTTGGCAATATTAGTAAATCTGCTAACCCCTAGAAGTAATGTCTCGCGGATACATTGCGATCGCAAGACTAATCGATAAACTACTAATATTAGATTAGGGCTTTTTTGATAGAGGAATTAAATAACAGTGTCAGAGGTAAAATTTTCGCTAGATGAGTTGACAAAAGTACAGATAGATTTAAAACAATTAGGGTTATATGACGGGGAAATTGATGGTATTTACGGCAGATTGACCGAATCAGCCCTTGTGCAGTTTGCTAACGCTCTGAGCATTGATAGGATTTTGGATACTAATTCGCAAGTAGTTACTAATGACCTGTTACAAATCCCTGCGCTCGTTAAGTATTTGCTGCAAATTTTAGGAAGTAGCGATCGCCTCTTACAAAAATTTATAAATTCTCAACGTGTTTTCGTCAACATGGGTCAGGCAGACGAAGATCATCTCGGCTTTCTAGATCGGGGAGTTTATGGTTGTATCGCAGGATCGATGGAAGATTTACCAAATCGCAACTTTGCCCCATCTCCATTACTTAGCCATATTCCTGCCTATCCTGATCGCTTAGTCAGTCAGCCTGATGGCTTGCATGTGGTCTCCTATGGTGAGACTGCCATGCTAGCGGGTTCTCAAGTGCGGGTGCGATTTCGTCCTTATCCTGCGATCGGCGTGATCCCTAATATCGAAGATATTGGTTTAGAGTTTTTGGACAAGAGCATTACCGAAGCTTGTATCTGCATTGGTAGCCTCGTAAATGGGCAGATGTTATCGCGTTGGATTGGGCGAAATCCTTTACGCAATGTTCAGTTTTGGAGTTCCACAAAAATTTTGCCATTGTTGTATACCATCTGCAAAGCTAATCAAACCGAACCCAATCAGCCGATCGCCTTTTGTGCGATCGCTGACCCTCAGGGCAAGCAAGCATCACGAACATTTTCCGAAATGGCGCAACGCATTTGCAACTACGAAGAAGCTGATGGTATGAGTTCAAATGCTCTAGCAGCCATGTTTAAGCAGTTTGCAACCCCACTAGATTTACAGACATGGCTGAAAAACATCACAGGCAATCAAAATCTCTCTTTTCAAGGGCGTTATGGTGAAGTCCCTTATATCGAAATGCCGAGTTTACTTGATGCCACAGGCAAAGATTTTATTGATGGGACAAAAGAGCCACATCGTGGCGAAAATTTAATTTCTGCCTACGATCTCACCCGAATAGTTTCTCAAATCGCATGGCATCGTCATCTGCCGCCCACAAATCGCTTACCTGCGGCGCAGTGGCATAGCTTGAGCAATCTGATCACCGCCATGGGGCAGGACACAGCCAGATATGTTGATGTAGCGATCGCGGCTTTGGGACTGCCATATTTTATTAGCGATCCTGTGGTGATCTCCAAAATGGGATTTGGGTATAGCGATCAACGCAAATGTTCAGAGCTTACCTATACAGCTTGTATTCAGTTTGTTGATCGCCTAGCGACATTGCATGATCAGCCATTACCAAAGCTTCGCTCTGTGAATATCACTTTGCGCGCTACGCTCAATCTTAAAAATCCTGATCGCGAGGCTCTAGAAATTGATGCAAAAATGGCTGCCACAGTTGCTGAAATTTTGCGTAGGATCGTAACAGAAGCGTTAATCTAGAGTTTAGTGATCCGTTTAGCGATCCAAAGTTTGTGGGTAATGCAGTATTGAGCCTTACAGAAATGGAAAAACCAGTAATGCAAAAGCCAGCAATGCAAAGATCAGTAATGCAAAAACAGCGCACTTTATCAGCTGTCGGTCTCTGGTGGCGATGGGTACTCACCACAGTTGTCGGTGTAGCGATCGGCAACATTTTTGGGGTTGCGGCTTGTCTAGCAGGAATTTATTATCTCAGCGATCGCCTGATCGAATTAGGTATCTGCCACACAGGTTTTGGCAATCTCAACTGTACGGTGGCAACTGGGATTGTCAGCGGAGCGATCTTTGTAGGGGGCTTGGTTAGCTTTATGCAATATCTAGTTCTGCGCTCATTTATCAGGGCGGCTGGGTGGTGGATATTGAGCAGTACTTTTGCTTGGACTTGGATCGGATTTGCCGCGACCAGCTTAGCCTACACTCCCCAATTCAGTTTTGTGATGAATACCGATGGTTCTTTCTCGGAGAGTAATATCATCACTCGTGTTCCCCTATTGGCGATTAACTCTTTATGGCTAGTTTTAGCAGGAGTGTTAATAGGGCTTTTGCAATGGCTAGTGATTTGGAATGGGACGCGCCAGAGTCTTGATCATCAAATCCCTCAGAACTGTCCTGATAAGTTGTCATTAAGGCGATCGCTCTGGTGGATTGGGATTAATGTGGTTTTAGTAGTATTTATGACGATCTCGATCATGTTAATTTTTCGAGGTAAAGGGAGTTTATATGGGATTTTATGGTTTTTCTTAGGATTTACGCCTTTTTATGCCACGATTACGGCAGCAACCCTCGTGAAAATGCAAATTCAGAGAGGTTAATTTAACTGATGCCTAATTCACCAATTTCTGATTCATCAATTTCTAATCTGCCCATCGAAGTTACGCCTTCGCGATCGCAACTGACAGAATCAACTTCGATCGCCATGCTCGATAAAATCCAATTTTGTCTGGTCTCGACTTCATTTACCACTGAAGTCATCTTAACTAGCTATGTCTCTGACGACTTGGCTAAAAAAACAAGTTCTATCCCAATTTTGCTTTTGCATGGCTTTGATAGCTCTCTATTAGAGTTTCGCCGTCTTCTGCCCCAGCTTTCCACTGCACATCCAACTTGGGCGATGGATATGTTTGGTTTTGGTCTCACCGAACGCCTCACCAATACCCAGGTTAGCCCCACAGCGATCAAAGAACATCTCTATTGTTTTTGGAAAACGGCGATCGCCCAGCCAATTATCTTAGTCGGTGCATCAATGGGTGGAGCTGCCGCGATCGACTTCGCGCTCACCTATCCCGATGTCGTTAAAAAACTAATCTTGATTGGCAGCGCTGGGATGCGTAAAGGCACACTAGCAGGGAAATTTCTGGTGTCGCCCTTAGATCGAATCGCCACCAACTTTTTACGCAGTCCCAAAGTACGCCGTGAAGTTAGCCTCAAAGCTTATGCTGATCCCAGCTTCGTCACCGCCGATGCTGAAGTTTGTGCATCACTCCATCTAGCCATGCCCCGTTGGAGTGAATCCTTAATCTCATTTACCAAAAGCGGCGGCTACGGTTCATTTGCGAACCAATTAAAATATTTAAAACCAGAAACGTTGATCCTCTGGGGCGATCGCGATCACATTCTCGGCACAAAAGACGCAACCAAGTTCCAATCAACAATTCCTAATAGCAAATTAATCTGGATCAAAAATAGCGGACATGTCCCGCATCTAGAACATCCTAAAATTACAGTCCAAGAAATTCTTAAATTTGCCTCATGAAAATAGGATAGACAGCCTATCCTATTTGGGTTTCGATTTGTCGCTACAATATAGATAGATATCGCCATCTTGGTGAATTTTTTAGTAAAACTTAGTAAATTTATGTCTATTCAAATCTATGGAATCCCTAACTGTGGTACATGCAAAAAAGCGATCGCTTGGCTAGATAAGCAAGAAATTGCCTATGAATTTATTAATACCAAAGATTATCCACCTGGACGAAGTGCGATCGCGGAATGGGTAAACATACTTGGTGAAAGAGCAATGCGAAATACCTCTGGACAGTCTTATCGAGCGCTTGGCACGGAAAAAGACACATGGTCACATATCCAATGGATTGAAGCTTATGCCAAAGACATAATGCTACTAAAACGACCTGTATTTGTAAAAGATGGCAAAGCGATCGCGATCGGATTTAGAAATCCTGAAGATATCAAACAAAAATTAATCTAAAGAATGAGAATAACTGCTTGACAGTTATTCTCATTCTTTAGAGCGATAGTGATCATCACGCTGCGTAACGTAACATTAAGTTCACGCCCATTAGGAAATAATCATGAACCAAAGACTAAAGCGATGGGAATCTCCACGCAAAGAAGGTCGAAACGATAAAGGCAAAGGCGGGTCAGCACGCCAGCGTCAAAAAAGAAAACAATTTCAAATGCTTCGTAAAAAACTAAATTCCCAAACAGAACCCACAAAAAAAGAGACCACTAGCGGTCTCTTTTTTTGTGGGTTCTGTTAGATATAAGAAGCAACAGGAATCTGTTGAGCAACATCAGCATCACCAACTTCGTGAAAATCAGTTTCACCAAAAATCGCCTCTTCAAACTTGTAATGCTTGAACTCCAAAATATTGCCAGAACCATCAGCCAAGAAAAAAGTCCGATGTTCTAAAGGAGTATCCACAAAGCGCACTTTTGGCTTTTGATAGAACTTGAGCTGCTTATCATGGACTTTTTTCAGTAAAGCCATCCAATTACTTTCAGAATAGAAAACCAATCCAAAATGGCGCGGGTAAATACCACGCTGTGAGTCCAGCGAATCGTGGACAACATGCGCGACCAACTGATGACCATATAAACTCATAATCATCGAGTCTTTTGACTCACGTCCTGCGAGGCAACCCAATCCATCAATGTAAAAAGCTTTAGTACTAGGAATATCATTGACTGGAAATGCGAGATGAAAGAGTATCTTGGTCATAGTGCAGCAGTTTCTAGCATAAGTTTGGTGCGCTTGAGCTTGTCAGGGACTTCAATCGGATATTTACCCGTAAAGCAAGCGGTACAGAAATGCGTGGGATCAATCAGAGTTGCTCTTAACATAGCATCGTGACTGAGATAAGCAAGCGTATCAACCTCAATTTGTTGAGTGATCGCCTCGACCGACTTATGCGAAGCGATTAGATGATCTTGCGAGTCCGTATCGATACCATAAAAACAAGGATGAGTGACAGGCGGTGACGAAATACGCATATGTACTTCAGTCGCACCCGCCTCACGCAAAGCTCTCACTATTTTACGACTTGTCGTCCCTCGCACGATCGAATCATCAATCACGATGACACGTTTACCGCGCAAAACGTCTTTAAGCGTATTTAGCTTCATCCTAATACCAGCCTCACGCATGGCTTGAGTTGGCTGAATGAAAGTCCGCCCCACATAACGATTTTTAATCAAGCCCTCAGCATAAGGAATCCCCGACTCTCGCGAAAATCCGATCGCCGCAGGAATGCCCGAATCAGGGACACCAATCACGATATCTGCTTCAACAAAACTTTCTTTAGCGAGTTCCCGCCCGATTCTAATTCTATAAGTATAAAGACTTTCATCATGGACAACACTATCAGGACGAGCAAAATAGATCATCTCAAACACACAGAGCTTCGGCGTTGACTCCTTCCACTGCAAAGATTGAATCCCACCTGCGATCGTGATAATGACCAGTTCACCTGGTTGAACCTCACGCACATATTCTGCGCCAATGATATCTAAGCCACAGGTTTCTGATGACAATACATAAGCTCCCTCTTGCGTCTTGCCAATTACCAAAGGACGCACACCATAAGCATCACGCGCCCCTGCGATCGCATCAGGCATCGCCATAACTAAACTGAAAGCACCCTGACATCGATGTAAAGCTTTGACGATCGCCTCTTGCCAATCTTTACCCTCCTCGACGGCTTCAGCAACCGCAAAGGCAATCCCTTCTGAGTCAGTAGTTGACTCAAGTTGATGCCCTTGTGCCGATATCTCACCGCGCAACTCAGTCGCATTTACCAAGTTGCCATTGTGCGCTAGCGAAAAATCGCCCAATCTTGTATTCACCACAATTGGTTGAGCATTGCAAACCTTGCTCGAACCTGTAGTCGAATAGCGATTATGCCCGATCGCCAAAGCCCCTTTGAGTTCTGCCAAAATTGTCTCTGTAAAAACTTGAGCAACTAAACCCATCGCTTTGTAAGTATGCGTGGTTCCGCGATCGTCATAGACCGTGATCCCTGCTGACTCTTGACCACGATGTTGTAATGCAAACAGCCCAAAATATACCAGTTTGGCAACGTCTCCATCTGCGGCCAGCACCCCAAAAACACCACAAGCTTCTTGTGGTTTGTCATCATCAATATCTAGCTCAGTAAGATCATCTTGATTCAAAAATTTGTTAGGCATCTCATCAGCAAAGACAGAATGGTCTGGCAGCATAGCAGTTATACGCAGTACTTTAAAATTGAGTGAAAGACAAAAGCCCCTAGTTAGATCGTAACAGTGTTAAGCAGTTCTTAACCAAAATTAATAAACCAACCCACAATCATCATAATTGCAATTTATCAAATCATCCTCGTAAAAAGGGCTGGGCAATTGTTTACAAACATGAAAATAGATGGGTTCCAATAGAGTCATTGGCATAGTGAGAATTGCTGAGATAAAACAAAAAAAGCTATATTCGTGGCATGAATATAGCTTGTAAAACTGGCGATCTCAATATTTGTTTTTTGCGATTGATTAATCTATTTTTATGACTTGAACTAACTAGATATGATAAGACTTTCAGTCTTTTAAACATACTGCGCTGGGCTAGTCAGTATGCTTAACTGATAGTAACGTTGTTAAATTTTACCAGACCAGACCAAACCATCTTTACTATCAACGAATTTAATTCAGTTACTGAAACTGGAACTGTGAAGTCAATACTGACATTGTAAGTCGATCCTTTTTGTATTTCATGAATTAAATTAGTACCTTTATTACCTTTTATGTCCACAAAATTTGCATAATTCACAAAATACTCACGACCTTGACGATCTGTCATCTTGGTTTCATCATTTAGATTTAAACCATATCTTAGACGGTCGTTAGTAGTAGTAAGTACGAAAGAGCAATCAACATTTGTCTCTTTTCTTACACATTTTTTAAATTCCCATGTTACTTCACCATCTACTTGAATAGGGTTGATAGGATTACTGTTAG
>JANXUJ010000007.1 GCA_025356295.1 Cyanobacteriota bacterium | reverse complement strand
TTTTAATAATTAACCGAAAGAGATGATTAAATACGAATCCTGAAACTTTGCACCTGTGGCTTGTTTGCCCGCTAATTCAGATGGCAAGAAAATATTACGGCGCTGATCACCTGCTTCGATGGTGACTTCTGGTCCTAGCTGAATCAGCTTGACTTGTTTTTTATTAAAAGTTGGTAAGAATAATTTGACCTGCTTATCAGCAATATTGATCGCGATTGGTTTTGGTGCAAGATTTGCCCTTAATGGATCAGGAATAGCTAATTCAGCGACTTGATCAGGAATTTCACAGACTGTCAAAGGTGCGAAATCTGACGTGGCGATCGCTTCACGCGCAAACACACCACCAACGGTCAAGCCCACTTGCTGAGCGCTGCCCCATAAATATTTGGCAGTGGCGATCGCATAGCGATCGGCAGTAGTTACTAAATAAGCTGCCACACGGTCAGGATCATTAACTGCTTTTTGACCACGCGTTAACACTGAAGACATCTCCCCAGCTTGCTGTGAAATATCATCAGTAGTAGAAACTTGGAGAATGCTTCTTAAAATCGGCTCAACAAAAGGTGAAATTGACTGCCCGATCGCCGAACCTGTCAATACTTGTTTAAAACGGCGTAAATACCAACCCAAAATCTCAGGCATTCCCAACATGCGTAAAGTTTCGAGGTCGCCTGCGCCATCATAAATAATTACGTCATACTTGGCTTCAGCATCGCATTCTCGCAAATAGCTCAATCCTAGAGCTATATCCATTCCGGGCAAAATCCCCAGTTCTTGACCATAAACTTCTTTAAAAAAAGGAGTTCGCAGAAATTGGCTTTCTAGCCCTTTCATTTTGTCCCAGTACTTTTCGAGCAAAGTTGTGGACTGCAAATGTACTGCCGCAAAATTTGGAGCAATTAATTTAGGATCACTGGTCAAATCGCTGTCGAGTCTCATACTGAGACTGTCACCCGCTTGTTGACCAATAAATAAAACTTGTTTGTTTTGGGTTGCCAAAGCACGCGCGATCGCGATCGCGGTTGTGGTTTTGCCAACACCACCCTTACCGAGAAATGTCAGGATTAAGCTCATAAAAATATCTCGTTAAGACTCTTCTAGCTTTTTTAAAGCTTGCTAAGAAGATATAAGATGTCGCGCATTGCGCGACATCTTATATCTTCTTAGATCAGGCTACTGATTCTAACTCATCGGCAAAGAACCAAGTCTTGCTGCTGTCAGGAAACTTAACGATGTAGCCCCATTTGCCACCATCGAGAATTTTCTCTTCTTTGATGACTCCGACTTCACCAATTTTTTTAGCGATCGCTTTGACACCGCTATCTTTTAAGCTACGAACCCGAACTCTTTGACCAACTTGCATAATTTTTGATTCTCGTACCGAACTCGATTAACCATTTGCGTTTGCTTTAAAAAGTCTACATTAATAGAGCTAACAACTCGCGAGGAATGCCAAGATGCCAAATGTCAAGATACCAGTGACGATCGCTCAGCTTCAAAAGTGGAAACAGCAAAAAAAAACGATCGCCGCACTCACGGCGGCTGACTATGCGATCGCCAAACTGTTAGACAAAGCAGGTGTAGACCTAATTTTGGTCGGGGACTCTCTGGCTATGGTTGCTCTTGGTCACAAAAACACGCTTCCTGTCACCCTTGACGACATGATTTATCACGCTCAAGCCGTGGGGCGTGGAGTCGAGAATGCTTTGCTAATCGTTGATTTGCCATTTCTTAGCTATCAAGTTAGTCCTGAAGATGCCATGCGATCAGCAGGGCGAATTTTTAAAGAAACTGATGCGCGTGGGATCAAGCTCGAAGGTGGCTATCCTGAAATGGTGGTAACAATTCGTAAGTTAGTCCAAGCAGGAATGCCTGTGATGGGTCATGTAGGGCTCACTCCACAATCTGTGCATCGGATCGGTTATCGAGTGCAAGGAGCTACGCCCGATGCTGCTGCTGAAATTTTGGATCAAGCCAAAGCATTAGTCGAAGCAGGTATTTTTGCATTGCTATTAGAAAATATTCCTGCGGAGCTAGCTGCCAAAATCACCGCGCTGATTCCCATTCCCACGATTGGCATTGGCGCAGGCAAGGAATGCGATGGACAAATACTTGTTACTCACGATGTCTTAGGTCTATCGGATTATGCGCCTCCCTTTGCGCGGCAATATGCTGATTTGCAAAATGTGATTACTGAAGCTGTTCAGCATTATTGCCAAGATATTCGAGATAAATCATGAGTGAGGATCAAAAATTTAATAAAACCCAAAATTG
>JANXUJ010000228.1 GCA_025356295.1 Cyanobacteriota bacterium | reverse complement strand
AATGACAAGACATCTAGAAGAACAAGCTTTAGAACATTCTTTTTATCAACTTGCCGATCGCTTGATTGAGAGTCTCCATCATAGCGAACATCTCACCATTAATCTCAGTAGTGAGCGCAGCCAATTTACTAGGTTTAATCATGCCAAAGTGAGACACTCAGGACTTGTTGAAGATGGAAATGTGACGATTTCGCTAATTTCTAATCAACGTGAAGCTTATGCAGAATTTCCATTTACAGGCGATCGCGAAGTAGATATTGCTTGCGCGATCGCCAATCTCGATTATCTCCGTCAAGAAGTCGCCCAAATCCCTGAAAATCCTTACTTAGTCATACCCACTAATCAAGGTTCGAGTCGAGAAGTATATCAAGGTGATTTGTTATTACCAAAAGATGCGATCGCCACGATTCTCGCACCGATCGACAACCTAGATTTTACAGGATTTTACGCGTCAGGCTCTATAATTCGCGCAAATGCTAACTCCGCAGGTCAAAGGCATTGGTTCGCCACCGATTCTTTTTTTGTGGACTATTCGATGTTTGTCCAGACTGATTCGGGTGAGAAAGCTGTCAAAGGGATTTATGCCAGCAAAGATTGGCAATCACAAGCTTATAGCTTGCAAATTGGTCGCTCTAAGCAACAATTAATTGCTTTGCAAAGACCAAATAAAACGATAGAACGCGGACAATACCACACTTATTTTGCACCTGCCGCCGCCGCCGACTTATTAGATTTTTTAGCTGCAAGTGTTGGTGAATCTAGTTTACAGCAAGGAAGTAGCGCTCTTTTAAAATTAAGGAATCAAGAAAAATCTCTATCTCCATTACTATCGCTTAATGAAAATTTTACCAATGGAAATGTGCCGCGTTTTAATGGCTTAGGAGAAGTTGCACCTGAGCATTTATCAGTCATCACCGATGGGAAGCTAGTTAATACTTTAGTTAGTTCGCGAAGTGCCAAGGAATATAACAAAATTGCCAATGGCGCAAGTAATGGTGAATCAATGCGATCACCTGAAGTTGCTGTAGGTAATTTGGCTGAAGTTGATATTCTTAAACAATTAGATACTGGACTCTACTTGTCAAATTTGCACTATCTCAACTGGAGTGATCGCGTAGGTGGCAGGATCACAGGCATGACTCGCTATGCTTGTTTTTGGGTCGAAAATGGAGAATTTACGGCTCCAATCACCAATCTTCGCTTTGATGATAGCATCTATAGTTTTTTTGGTAAAAATCTCCAGTCTTTCACTGATTTTCAAGAGTTTATTCCCAATACAGGAACTTATGGAAAGCGATCGCTTGGCGGCATTCTTGCACCTGGCATGTTAGTAAAAGATTTCACATTTACTTTATAAGCGCTTATAAAATTTATATATAGATTATGCAAGTATGTGTATAAATATGTGTATTCAACAAGTTAATATATGAGAATTATGACTATGGAAGTTCATCACATCATGTCAGAAACAGATACAAATAAGCCGTTAGTAACTGTAGTCATGCCTTGCTTAAATGAGGCAGAAACATTAGCAATTTGCATCAAAAAAGCACAACAATATTTTGTCCGTCATAATATCAACGGTGAAGTTCTCATAGCCGACAATGGAAGTAATGATGGGTCTCAGGAAATTGCGACTCAGATGGGAGCGCGAGTGATTCATATCGCAGAAAAAGGTTATGGTAGCGCTCTTAGAGGAGGTATATTTTCAGCAGAAGGCAAATATATCATCATGGGAGATGCTGATGATAGCTATGATTTTTCCGATCTAACTCTTTTTATTGACAAATTGCAAGAAGGCTATGATCTAGTCATGGGAAATCGCTTTAAAGGTGGTATCAAAAAAGGTGCAATGCCACCTTTACACAGATATCTAGGAAATCCAGTGCTCAGTTGGATTGGACGGCTGTTTTTCCCTAGTCCCTGTGGTGATTTTCACTGCGGTCTGCGAGGCTTTAGAAAAGAGGCGATCGAATCACTGGACTTACGAACTACTGGTATGGAATTTGCTAGCGAGATGGTAGTCAAAGCAAGTCTTTACAAAATGAAGATTGCAGAAGTACCAATAATTCTCTATCCCGATGGACGCAGTCGTCCTCCTCATCTACGCAGTTGGAGAGACGGATGGCGACATTTGAGATTCTTACTGCTGTTCAGCCCACGTTGGCTATTTCTATATCCGGGTATATTTCTCATGTTTATAGGAATAATTAGTACTATCTCGCTTTTGACTAGCATCAAAGTACATTCATTAATTTATTCGACAACAGCAATTATTATTGGTTTTCAAACAGTCACCTTTAGTATGTTTACAAAAGCTTTTGCTATTAGTGAAGGACTAATTCCTGATGAACCTAGCTTTAGAAAGGTATTTCGTTATTTCAACTTAGAGAAAGGATTAATTATTGGCATCTTGCTCTTACTGATGGGGATAACTAGCTCTATTTATGCGCTAAAAATCTGGGAATCTAGTTTGTTTGGAACACTCAATCCGGGTGAAACTATGCGGATTGTGATTCCATCTGTCACTTGCTTGGCTCTTGGTTTTCAGGTTGTATTTTCTAGTTTCTTTTTGAGCGTGCTTGGTTTAAAGAGAAATTAAAATGAAATATATTAGATTTAAAATTCCTACTAAACTTCTAAACCACCAGTTTTTAAGATTTTTCTTTGTTGGGGGATTTTGCGCTTCTCTAAATTTATTAATATTATATGTAATGACTGGTTTACTCAATTTTCACTACCTTTTGTCAGTTTTAGTTCAAACAATTGTCGTTAATACAATCGGATTTTTTTTGAATAGACACTTCACTTTCAAAAATAAGCAAGACAACTTATGGAAAGGATTAATAAAATATCATACTGTAATGATTTCTAGTTTTTTAATAGTCTCAGCTTTGATGTATTTATTAGTGGATATTATTCATGTTTGGTATCTGTCTGCTTTTGTGATTATAACTATACTTATGATTGCTTTTAATTTTATTTCTCACAAAAAATGGACTTTTAATAAGTAATTTACAATTAATTTACAAGTAATTTAATAGGTGATTTATAATGAATATAAAGAAGTTATCTACCAAAGTAATTGTCCAAATAACTTTAATTGCTTTATTAGTAATTATGGTGGTTAATCGAGGAACACTTGGCAGTATAGATACGACAGTCAGATTACAGATGGCTCATGCTTGGTGGACACAAACCGCAGAAGTAGACCCAAGTTATCAAGCAAAATTTCGAGGGGACTTATTAGTTGGAGTTACAGGAGTTGGTGGCAAAAGATACCTCTCTTACGAGCTAGGACAGTCTATTTTGATGTTACCTGGAGACTGGATAGGAACTCAGCTACACAAACTTTTTCCGAAAGTATCATCTATGGACTTCCGCCAAACAGTTGTTTCTTATTTGATATTTGTGCCATTAAATATTGCTGCGGTAATATCTTGTTTCTGGTTGCTGAAGTTAATGAACTTCGGCGAAGCAATTGCGGGATTAACAACAATTGCTTGGTTAGTTTGCACAACTTTTTTAGCCTATGCTCAAGAGACTCAACATAATAATCAAGTATTAATGTTTGTTATTGTTGGTTATGCCTCTGTTTTAGCATATATAAAGCATGGTTATTATCGTTTTGCACTCATTAGTGGATTTGCAGCTAGTGCAGCTTTACTAATCCGAGCTAGTAGTATTGTTCATGTTTTAACTATTGGTCTTTTTTTCGGGGGATGTTGTATCTATGAAAATCGGAATGGGTCTAAGCTTATATCTCATATATCTCAATTATTAAATTCTATAGGTTTGTGGATATTAGGATTTCTACCTTTAGCAATTTTGGGTCGAGTTTTTGATTATGTTCGTTATGGTAGTTTTTTGACTACTGGACAGGCTTTATCTGCTCAGCAATTTACAACCGATCCACAGTGGATTGGGTTTCCAGAGTTTCCTGCTAATTACCCTTTTATTAATGATGCTTCTGTAGGGATTTTAGGGGTGCTATTTTCACCCATTAAGAGTATTTTTATTTATGATCCGTTGTTAATACCTTGTTTAGTAATCGGGTATGTCTCTTGGAAGCAATTATCTTTTTATATCAGGGGGTATTTGATAGTCGGTATATTAAATCTGTTTTTGAATATTATGTTAACCAGTAAGTTGATTTTCTGGGGTGGAGATTTATCTTGGGGAGCGAGATATCATGTGACTTCTGTCCATCTTTTGATTATCCCTTTGTTGGCTTTGTTAATCCAAGAGACTTTATTAAGTAAAGGTTCTAGGTGCTGGATATTAAGGGGGATTTTGGCGATCGCTTTAATTGTTCAGATCGCATCAGTGAGTATGTATCATGGACTTGAGATTTCTCAATCTCCACTCACTAAGCAGGATTTAGCGCCTGAAATCTATTCTTCTCAGTTTCGATTGGGACAACGCTTTATTAATATTGGTTGTTACTTTAATCCTTCGCTTTCAACACAATGCGTTCAAGATACTATAATTTTGCCTTTTAGAAATAATCCCCCCTTATTTGTATGGGTATGGCGAGTAATGTTGGTGTCGGCGATCGCTTCTATAACTTGGTTTGTATCCAAGACTCAGTCTAGTTACCAACCAAGATAAAAGCTGACCAACTCGCAGGATGGAAATTGTCTTTGGTAATACTCTTAATTTGTGCTTGTTGCAGGGCTTTTGCCTTAGTTAGACCATTTGTTTGCCACTCAGTGTAAAAATCTTTGATTAGTGGAACCACGTCAGCATCATCCACAGCCCATAGAGTTGCCAAGACATTTTTGACACCTGATCGTAATGAGACACCTGCTAAACCTAGTATAGAACGATTATCACCAGCAGCAGTCTGGCAAGCACTCAAAACCAATAATTCAATTTGAGTTCTGCTAGAGCGCAAGATTGATTCCAACTGGTCAAGATTAATTTTGCGATCAAATGCTTGCAGAAATGTCGTTTCGGGGGTAGCACCAAATTTGGCATGAGTAGCAAGATGGACAACTCCATAGCCTTGCTTAATTTGAGTTTGTAAAGATTCAAAAGTAAAATCACGGTTGAAAAATGTTTTCCATTCTGGTTTTTTATTTATTGGAGACTCCCAAATTTTTTCCACTTCTTCAAGTTCTTTGAGTACATTGGGCAAAGCTTTAAACGGGGCGATCGCTTCACTTAGACCAAAAGCGACTAAGTTTAACTGCGAGAAGCTCCCTGTTTCGTCAGGTAGCTTGGAACCGACAAGATAGCTAATAGGATGTTTTTGGATGAGAAACTGTTTGCCATCATACAAAGCTGCCATCGGTACAGTTCGCAAAATTCCATCATTTACAAATACTAATAGCTCGACTTGCGATCGCTCTAAATCTTTCTCGATGGGGCGGATTAGCAAATCATAAATCTCTTGAGCAGGAGTGAGATATTCATTAGTAGCAACATTTTCTAAGGTAAAGCGTAAGTATTTGATTTTTGTGTAGAACTTGGCTTTAGATACGTCTACCAGATAACTCTTAAGTGAGTTATCTGGTAGACGTATTACAATATAGGTCTGCTGATCGAGAATAATTGAATAAATCAACGCGACCTTCTGTTGGGACTGTTTTACAAGACTCTGACTTTCTCTATCCAGATTTGCTTTTGATGTTGATTTAGTTTGCAAACATTCATCACCAAAAAAGTTTTGTAATTCTGATAATCGCAATAGCTCGGAAACTTGCAAAGCTTCTTCAATCATCGACTTTTGATTAGTAAGATTTGATGTAGAAATTGATTCTGTCATCAAAAGTTCAATTAGTTCTCGATAGACTGGCTCGACTGTATCTCGCACATCAAATTGAAAACCGCGATCTGCGGCAACAAGGTCACTGCGGATACTTTGAAGCGTAGCGATCGCTTGTCGATAGGTTTCAATAGACTTAGATCGCTCTCCCCTAGCATTAAGTATTCTCCCCGCTTGCCATTGCCAACGGTAAAGACTATCCGCCGAATTATTTGTCTGAGCCAGCCATTGAGCCTGACTGGTAAAGCTCAATGCACGAGTAAAGTCACCTTGAGCTTCATAAACCTTACCGATCGCTCCCAATACAAAAGATTCACTCCGCAAATCGCCGATGCTTTGCGCGATCGCTCTCGCTTGCTCTAGAGGTCGCATTTGCAAAGACGGTGAAGATTGTTGATGAAGAGCAGCTAAATCAAGTAACGTATAAACTTTGGAGCGTGATGGTGGTGCGATCGCCAAAAAATCTGAAGCTTGCTGTAGATAGACTGTTAACTTCTGATCTTGATCGTCTTCATGATCAAGATCAGCTTGAATTAGATGCGCTAGATTCAGTAAAACTTGAGCCTTGAGCATTGCCTCAGAGTCTGGTTGTAAGCTACGAGCATATGCATTGCGAGCAGCAGCTAGAGATTGACTACGCAAATTCTGTAATCTGGTTACTTCGGGGCGATCGCCCTCTTCTATCTCTACTTGAATTTGGGCTTGATAACGTTGAGCAGATTTTGTGAAGGCATTGCCAAGATTCATCCATCCCTTAGCTAAGATTTGAGGCTTATTTGTCAAGCTAATACTTTCTTGGTAAACAGCGATCGCCTGTTCGTATTTTCCTAAAGCAAAATAAGCATTTCCTAAAGTGCCTTTCACTAACTGCATATTTTCAGGACTGGCAATTGTTGCAACTTTTTGGAGCAACAGAACCGCCTGCTGGTGTTGTCCAAGTGCGATATATGCTTGGGCTTGATCGATAAATAGTTTAGTTAGGCGATCGCTGTTTTGAGATTGATTTTGAGACGGGCTTTGAGATTGATAGATCACAATAGCCTGCTGCCACTGTGCGATCGCTTCAGATATTTTTCCCGTCTGTCGATAAGCAATCCCTAAATTGTTATAAATTAGAGCTTTTTCATCTAGATTACTGGTCAAATCTAGCATTTCTAGCCATTTCTTAATAGCTTCATCATATCGACTCATTTGATATAGAGTTTCTGGATTTGTATCTATATTTTTTGTATAACTAGACGCATTGTTATTTGCCAAATTGTTATTTGCCAAAAGGTAAACATTGCCATCTAGAAAGAAACTAGATGTTAATGTTACTAAAACGATAGTTTTACGACACCAACTAGATATCAAATTACTTACTAGCTCACTAAGTAAAACTGAAATTAAAAGCTTAGATTAGAAAATTAGATTATTAGCATTATTGCTGTTGTCAGATTAACTTTTTTTACTGCAAAAGTTAGTAAAAAGTTATAAATGTTAGTCTTTATTTTTGAAACTAGGTATAATTTAATAGTAATTTAAGAGTCAGAATTCATATGTTGTCACTGACCTCCAAAAACGTCTTAAATACTCTGTCCTTCTTTATTGGGGGGATGTTTATTGCTATCAGTCAACCAGCAATATCATTGCCAGATGTTCAAGCACAATATTCACCTACTGAGCGTACTAGACCTCAACGTACTCAAGGAGGGGGATCACGCGGCTGTGTAGATACCGAACCAGTATCTTTACAGTTATTAGTTCCTGAAGAAAACAACTCACGCACTGTTAGCTCCCATCCAACCTTGTCTTGGTATATTTCAGCAGTACCATCAACTCCACTTGAGTTCGCTTTAGTTGAAGAGGGCGTAGCCAAGCCGATTTTAGTTAAAAGGTTACCTGTCAAGAATGCAGGACTGATGCACTTTAAGCTTCCTCAAGATATATCAGGGTTGGAAATTGGCAAAGAATATCGCTGGACAGTATCATTAATTTGTAATCTTGAAAGACCATCACAAAGCACCTATGCTCGTGCATGGATACAGAGATCAGCTGTTTCTTCAAGTTTAGATAAAACCCTTGCCAACAAGTCAGCTTACGACAAAGCGCTTGCATACATCAAAGCAGGGATTTGGTACGATGCGATCGCCTCGATTACGGAGCCACAACTTAGCGGCTCTGACCTGACTTTAGCTTCTAATCTTTTTAAAGATTTAATGCAACAAGCTAGAATTAAAGAATCTGGGGCAATTAAACTTCTTTAGATGATCGCTATCAAGACTATTAAATCCAGTTGG
Organism: Cyanobacteriota bacterium; assembly: GCA_025356295.1. GTDB lineage: Bacteria > Cyanobacteriota > Cyanobacteriia > Pseudanabaenales > Pseudanabaenaceae > Pseudanabaena. The sequence continues at coordinate 3,819 of JANXUJ010000228.1, read as the reverse complement.
GGAAAATTACCGCTTAAGCTCCAACAATGGGGAGGGTTTTTTCTGTCTAGCGGCAGTATCTATCTATTAGTATTTGGATTGCGTTGGTTGGGTTGGTTACAGCCTAGTGAATGGGCTGCTTTTGACTTATTTATCCAACTCCGACCTGCCCAGCCAGTTGATGAAAGGATCATCATTGTCGGTGTCCAAGAGTCAGATATTAGTTATTTGCGTAAATGGCCCGTATCCGATCGAACACTTGCTCGTATTTTACGCAAGATTCGCGCTCAGAAACCCAAAGTGATTGGGCTTGATTTGTATCGAGATATTCCTGTGGGGGATGGCTACGAAGAGTTGGAAGCTGTATTTAAAAACACTCCAAATCTGATCGGTATCGAAAAAAGTATTGGCGATCGCTTTAATACAGTCATCGCTCCGCCACCTGTTTTAAAAGCTCTAAAGCAAGTTGCGGCAAATGACGTGATTGTTGATCCTGACGGTAGGTTACGCCGCGCATTTCTCTATCCGATGCCAGAAGGTAATGAAGGATTACCTAGTCTTGGTTTAGCGATGGCTCTGGCTTACTTAAAAGACAAAGGTATCGAACCGCGATCTTCAGAATCAGGATATTTACAACTTGATAAAACAATTTTTAAGCCTTTAGAAAGTACTGATGGTGGCTATGTGCGCACCGATGCTGGTGGCTATCAATTCCTGATGAACTATCATGGTCCATCTCTCAAGTTTCGTTCTATATCTCTTGAGGATGTTCTCGAAGATCGGATTTCTCCTGATTTGATGCGCGATCGCATTGTCTTAATTGGCGCTCAGACACCAAGCTTAAATGATATTTTTTATACGCCTTTTAGCAGCAACTTTACAACTTCACCAACCCAGATTTCGGGAGTAGAGTTTCAAGCAAATATTGTTCACTCAATTGTAAGCGCAGTTCTCGATCAGCGTCCCCTTTTTAAAGTATGGACAGATATTGGCGAAGAACTCTGGATTGCTGGCTGGTCGCTAATTGGCGCGGCAACTATTTGGATGTTTTCGACTAAAAGATTAATTCTCCTCGTTGGCTCAATATTCTTCTTCACCAGTTTTTTAATTGGTAGTACTTATTTACTGTTTTTGGGCGGTTGGTGGATACCAGTCGCGCCGAGCCTATTTACTTATATTGGCTCAATGCTCATTATGCAAGGCTACGTTTATATCTCGCGCTTGCGAAAACTAAATGCGGCTCTGTCAGATTCCATTAGCCTTCTTGCCCATGACGCTTCCCATGATGCACTCACAGGCTTGCCCAATCGCAATCTATTTATGGATCGCGTTGAGCATTCGATAAAATATAGTAAACGCCATCCAGAGTATCTATTTGCAATCTTTTTTATTGATTTAGATCGTTTCAAAATGATTAATGACAGTCTTGGACACAACTTTGGCGATCTATTTTTACAAACAGTCTCCAAAATTTTGCAGGAATGCTTACGTTCTATTGATACAGTTGCTCGACTTGGTGGTGATGAGTTTACAATTCTCATTGACGACATTCAAGATGCTAGTGAAGCGTTGATGGTTGCTGATCGCATCCTCCATAAATTTCTTGCGCCCGTGGTTATTGAGGGTCAGACTGTTTTTCCTAGTGCCAGTATTGGCATTGTGATCAATACTTCAGGCTACGATAGCTGTGTTGATTTGCTAAGAGATGCTGATATTGCGATGTATCGAGCCAAATCCTTAGGGAAAGGTCGTTATACGCTCTTTGATCAAGAGATGTATGAACAAACGCTCAGATTGACTCAATTAGAGAGTGAACTCCACTATGCCTTAGAGCATCAAGAGTTTGAGCTTTATTACCAACCAATTATCTGTTTAAAAACCGATCATTTATCTGGATTTGAAGCATTAATCCGTTGGAAGAATCCCAAACGCGGTTTAGTTTCTCCCATTGAGTTTATTCCCCTTGCCGAAGATACAGGCTTAATCGTGGCGATCGGCGATTGGGTCATGGGTGAGGCATGCCAACAGATTCAAACTTGGCTAAATAAGTTTCCTCAAGCTGCTGATTTGAAGATGAGTATAAATTTGGCTAGTCGTCAAATTTGTGAGCCAGATTTATTAGATAAATTAGATAAGATTCTGCTTAAGACTGGTGTGGTTGGTAGCTCCATTCGTTTAGAAATAACTGAAAGTACGTTAATGGATCAAGGGGAACAGACAATCAACAAACTCTCACAGTTGAGGGCGCGCGACATTCAACTCAGTATTGACGATTTTGGTCAGGGATATTCTTCACTTAGTTATTTACATCGCTTCCCAATTAACATTCTCAAAATCGATCGTGCTTTTGTCAATCAGATGAGTGAAGGCGGTGAGAATATTGAAATTGTGCGGACAATTACGGTGCTTGCTCATACTCTAAATATGAGTGTGGTTGCCGAAGGTGTAGAAACGATTGAGCAAGCGGATATCTTGAAAAAGTTAGGTTGTGAGTTTGGTCAAGGATATTTATTCGCGCGTCCTTTGACCGCGATCGTTGCGGAGCAGATGATTTTAGATAGTATCAGTCCCAAATGAGGTTAGGTTGCGATCGCTCTTCTTCTCACCATCAGTCGTCATGAACTTTTGTGGCTTTGATGCGATCGCCATTTTCTAATTCATATTCAAATACTTCCTGATTACCACGATCCTTAGTGGCTTCCGACACCCTTTTTAATCTTGATAGTGAAAGCGACAAGCAACAATAAGAATACTATCCTCTAGCACCTCATAAACTAAGCGATGCTCTGTATTAATCCGCCTTGACCAATAGCCTGATAGATTTGCTTTCAATGGTTCTGGTTTTCCCACTCCTTCGCAGGGATTGCGTAGAGTATCTTTAATCAGAAGATTAATTCTTTTGAGAAGTTTTTTATCGGTATCTTGAAACCACAGGTAATCATTCCAACCAGCTTCTGTAAATGTTAGTTTCATTCTTCGATTAAGGTTCTTTCGATAATTTTACCTGTCTTTGCTGATTCAATTGAATTGAGTAGATGTTTAGCGTTAAAGGGATTGGACAGTAAATATAAGGTTTCTTGCCAAGCAGAAAACTCGTCTAGTGAAATCAAAATAGCCTTGTTGCCCTTATCATTGCAAAGAATTGTTGGTTGTACGTTATCAATTACGCGATCAATCAATCTATCTAAGTTATGGCTTGCTTGCTGAGTCGTCATTGCATCCATTTTGTAATCCTTAATATAGTTTCATAGTAGCTAGATCATAGCTTAAATTTTTTGTTGAGAGCGATCGCCTTTCAAGTTTGTTTTGCTACAGCCAAATCTAACCCACAATCAAATATCTCATCGATCGCTCTTCTTCTCACCATCAGTCGTCATGAATCTTTGTGGCTTTGATGCGATCGCTGGTCATTACGATTAAATGTGTGACGGACAATTACGATAAAATTACGATAAAACGTGAAAAATTAAATGCATAAATCGCTACTAAACATGACATTAAAATGATAAAATACTTAAGGAAAGCATTTTTATAAATTAGTCGAAATTGCCATGTTGTATTACCAACGATTGCTAGGGAAGTTTTTCACCTCATGTATTACAGTTTTAGCATCAATCATTGCGGCTGAAGCTGTCATGTCTAATCCCATATTAATCGACCCATCTAATCAGTCTCAGGAAAGTGATTATAATCTAAAAATGGGGGGGGTAATGTTTATGATTTTTGCTTTGACAACAAGACTTTTGGATATATCGTAGTTTCAGATGCTACTGCCGAGAGATTAGCGAGATACTATCCATTTCGCTCCAACTGTCCAACTCCAGTGACTTCTACTACAGG
>JANXUJ010000202.1 GCA_025356295.1 Cyanobacteriota bacterium | reverse complement strand
TTAGCGTCCTCTTTTACTTTTTGGGTTTTAAATGCATCGCGTCCCGAAAAAAACTACAATGAAAGCTAACAAAGATTGACGATAAATCAAAAAGATTAAGACTGTGACATATAAAGTTGGACTTCTCGGATTAGGAACCGTTGGTACAGGCGTTGCCAAAATTTTCCAAGACCCTAATGGTCGCCATCCATTGCTTCCTGATATCGACATCGCGCGTGTTGGTGTGCGATCGCTAAATAAGCAACGTGAGGCGATCGCTTCCAATATTGTCACAGAGGATTTAGAAGCAATTGTTAACGATCCTGCAATCGATATCGTGGTTGAGGTAATCGGTGGAATCGAGCCAGCTAAGAGTTTGATTTTAAAAGCGATCGCCAATGGTAAACATGTTGTCACTGCCAACAAAGCCGTGATTGCCAGACATGGTCATGAAATTTTTGCCGCAGCGAAAGAAAAGGGCGTATATGTGATGCTAGAAGCGGCTGCTTGTGGCGGCATTCCTGTAATCCAAGCACTGAAACAAAGCCTCGGTGGCAATCGCATTACTGAATTAACAGGGATTGTCAACGGCACGACCAATTATATTCTCAGTCGGATGTATTTTGAGGGGGCAGATTTTGACGCGACTCTTGCGGAAGCGCAACAACTTGGCTATGCCGAGGCTGACCCCACTGCTGATGTCGATGGCTATGACGCGGCTGACAAGATGGCGATTTTGGCAAGTCTCGCTTTTGGCGATCGCGTCAAACTGGAAGATATCTATCGTGAAGGGATTCGCTCGATTACTAGCGCTGATATTGGTTATGCCAAAGAGCTTGGTTTCACAATCAAGCTGTTAGGAATTGCGCGGCGAGTTGAAGGCAAAGATGACAGCAATCTCGAAATTCGCGTGCATCCAACGATGATCCCGCTGCAACATCCTCTCGCAAATATTCATGGCGTGACTAATGCAGTTCGCATCGAGGGCGATCCCATTGGTGAAGTCGTATTTTCAGGACCGGGTGCAGGTGCGGGTGCAACTGCTAGTGCTGTCGTTGCCGACATTATCAATGTTGTCGCCGCCCTGAAGTCGATGCCCAATCAGGTGAATCAATTAATGGGCTATCCTCACGAAAACTATGCAAAAATTGCGCCGATCGCCAATACAGTAACTCAGTTTTATGCGCGGTTGCTCACCCATGACAAGTCAGGCGTAATCGGCGATCTTGGTACTGCTTTTGGCAAGCACTGCGTAAGCCTGAATGCGATCTTACAAAAAACAACTGTCCATGATGGCTTGGCGGAGATAGTTGTGGTCACGCAACGGGTGAGCGAGTTAAACTTTCAGCAGGCGATCGCCACAATTCGTGAGCTACCGACATTGCATAGCATTCCGACTGTCTTAAGAGTTCTCTGATTCTCTTGTTGACTCAGAGAAAGACAACGCGAGTATCAAAGCCTTGTCGGCGAATTGTGCCGCTAAGAGTCTCAGCACTAGCACGATCAGGATAACCCTGCACCTCAATATAAGTGCCGCGATAAGAAGAACGTAACTGAGCAGTTGGCGCGATCGCCTGAACTCGTTGTAACTCTGACACCGAGCCTGTGGGAATAATCACAAAATAGCGAAGTTGCGCGCCATTTGTCGTACCTGAATTAGCAATCTGAGGAATTGGCTGACTTTGCTGTGGGATTGATTGAGGCGATCGCACAATTTCGATCGCATTACTCTGCGAACTTTGAGGATTAGGAAACCCTGAATTAGGCACATTGGGTAAAGCATCATTTGTGCGTGATATCGGAATTGACTCCACAGGAATCGGCGCAGATGAATTTGGGAATGGAGTGGATACAGGACTGGACGGAAATGTACCAGCAGTCGGTATAGCCGCCAATTTTCCCTGAACAGTTTTGATTTGTGGCGCAAGCCCTGCTTGACTAAATTGGGCAGCACGGCGTTGAGCAAGATTTAGATTATTAAATCGCCCTAGCTGCACAACTTGTTCACCTGTATCGAGACGGCTAACAAAAGCGTCAGGAGCCAAGATTTTTGCCTGTTTTATATTTGCTACGTTAGGCAGATATAGAAGATACTGCGTAGTTCCAGAATTTGTTGGAGTTGCGGGTAAAGAATCATTGGGAAAAGACTGAGCGTTAGCAGAGGAACTAAAGTTACCCATGTCGTTAATGCTAATACTCAGAAGAGATATTAGCCCAAAAGCAAAACTACGAATAGGTGTGTGTGTGTGGAGTCTCATAATGCTGGCCAGCAGAAGGTAGCGAAAAAATGAAATTGGGCGCGATTGTACCATAATCTAGATTGATATAATTCAATATTGCTATACATACAACAGAAATCATGGCAGTAGACCTGACTCGCGTCCAACCATCACTCAAAGTTTTTCCGCCCAAAGTCAACCAGTTTATATTGAAAATCATACGGCTGTTAACGCCATTTTGGTTGCGTTGGCAATGTGGCATTAAGCAGATTGAAACTCGCTATATAGACCGTCTTGTTGATGTCACCAAGAAATTTCAGGATGGAAAAGCGCGATATATGCTTGCCTTTCGACATCCAACCACTGATGATCCTTTTGGGATGTTGTATCTGCTTTCCTATGCATTGCCAGAGCAAGCCCGCGAAATGGGTGTCAAATTCACAAAGCCACCACATAGCTTTTTTGTTTATGATCGCGGCATTTCTCTATGGGCAGGCGACTATATCAATTGGCTATTTCCAGCATTAGGGGGGATATCGACCTTTCGTAGCAAGCTCGATCGCGCGGCACTAAACCTAATGCGTCAGCAGATTACTAATGGCGAAGTACCACTTTCGATGGCTCCTGAAGGTGGTACAAATGGCAAAAGCGAGATCGTTGCTGAACTGGAACCAGGGATTGCCCAAATCGGATTTTGGGCTGCCGAAGACTTGCTCAAAGCTGGACGCACTGAAGAAATGTTAATCATTCCTATAGGCGTGCAGTATGAATATTCCAGTAATGCTTGGGTCAAAATCGATCAGGCGATCGCCACCATTGAAAAAGAATGTGGACTTACCAAAACCCCGATCACAACTGCGACCAGATACCAACGACTTTATGACTTAGGCGGTTATTTAGTCCAGTGGGTTAGCGAGCATTACAAGACTTTTTATGGTAGCTATTCCCAAAAAAATATGGTTCCTAGCGACAATCTCGCAACCCGTATTGACGACTTAGCCGATCGCATCTTGAGTGTTGCTGAAATGAGTTTTGGCATCAAAGCAAAAGGTACTCCTATCGATCGCTGTCGCCGCCTTGAACAAGCAGGATGGGATCGGATTTTTCGCAATGATATCAAAGCCCTTGAAGAGTTATCGCAGGTAGAACGGAGTTTTGCCGATCAGCTAGCTCTCGAAGCCAACTATAGCAACTGGCATATGCGAATTGCGGAAAGCCTGATCGGTGTTACTAGCGACTATGTCCATCAACATCCTAGCCCCAGCCGCTATATCGAAGTCTTGAAATTAATGTGGAGCGTATTAGATCGCGTTACTGATCGCAATCCAAATTCAGTTTTTAAAAAAACACCTAATTTTGGAGATCGCAAGTTGACACTCTCTGTAGCCGAGCCACTCTCAGTCACAGATCGCTTAGCCGAATATCAATCCAGTCGCGCGGCGGCAAAAGAATGTAGCCGCAAGCTCACCGAAGAAATCCATGCTTCGATGAAAAACTTGATCATTCCTTCAGTTATATAAACTCTGGCAATCTTCAATGCTGAGGCGCGATCGCGTGGCAATATTTAGTGATGAAGTTTCGCCACGCGCAAGATGGATTGCTCCTGCACAGCCAATCATCGCCGCATTGTCGGTGCATAGGCTCAAGGGCGGAAAGATCGCTCGCATTTGATGTTCACTTGCCATTGTCACCAGACGCGATCGCAAAGCACTATTGGCGGCGACCCCGCCGACCGCCACAATGGTCGAGAGATTATGGGCGATCGCGCATTTGATCGTGCGCGTAGCTAGAGCCGCCGCAACAGCTTCTTGGAAACTAGCGGCGATGTCGGCGATCGGTAACTCTTCACCATCAAGACTAAGCTTTTGAACGAGGCGCAATACGGCGGTTTTCAGACCGCTAAAGCTAGAGTCATAGGGCGCATCGGCGATTTTGCCCTGCGGTAATTTAAAAGCTTGCGGATTACCCGCGATCGCGATCTTGTCGATGGCAGGTCCGCCTGGATAGCCTAAACCTAGCAGTCGCGCCACCTTATCAAAAGCCTCACCTGCGGCATCATCACGAGTCTTACCCATCACCTGATAGTCGGTATAGTCTTTGACTAAAATAATGCTGCTATGTCCACCAGAGACTAACAAACATAAAAATGGCGGCTCTAAAGTCGGATCAGCAAGTAATGCCGAACAAATATGTCCTTCAAGATGATGTACGGCGATCAAAGGCTTTTTGTGAAGCATAGTCAAAGTCTTTGCGGCTGTCACTCCAACCATCAGCGCCCCAATCAATCCAGGTGCGGTTGTTACCGCGATACCATCAATATCTGCCCATGTTTTGCCAGACTCACGATAAGCTTGGGCGATCGCATGATTAATCGTCTCCACATGTTGTCGTGCGGCAATCTCAGGCACAACGCCACCATAGAGCGCATGGGTCAAAATTTGTGATGAAACAACGCTACTAAGAATATGGCGATCGCATACCACTGCTGCCGCAGTTTCATCACAGCTAGATTCGATCGCAAGAACAGTCGGCATTTTTAGAGTCCCAAGTAGAGAGAGCGCTTAGCGCTCTCTCTACTTTATCAGGTGGTTTATCAGGCGGCTGATCAGACAATATTGATAACTTAGTTTGCGGGATGTGAAGATTGCTTTACCAAGTTGCGATCGCTGATATACGATCTGAAATTAAGTTCTAAGACGAAAATCTCGTTATTTTTGCCTATCTTAACTAAGGTAAATCAAGGTCAGTCCATGAAAAGACTTTTTGCTCTCATTCTAATTATTAGCTTGTGGTTTGGCATCAGCCTTGCCGCAGCTCCTGCCGCATACGCAGAATTCTCATTCAAGGCTTTAACTCCTTGTGCAACTTCCTCAGCTTTTCAAGATCGCTTGCAATCTGAAGTTGACGGTTACACAGCACGTCTAGCTAACTTTGCTGCGGGTAGTAATCCTGCTGAGTACCTCACAGGCAAAATCGCCCAAACCGAAGCTAGATTCACCAAGTATGCTAACTCTGGCTTGCTATGTGGTGAAGATGGTCTACCTCACTTGATCAGCGATGGTCGTTGGGATCACGCAGGCGAATTCACTATTCCTGCTTTGATGTTTTTATACATTACAGGTTGGATCGGCTGGGTTGGTCGCGCTTATCTAATCGCTATTCGCAAGGATAGAGCAACCGCCGCTCAAAAGGAAATTGTCCTCGATCTTCCTCTTGCCATTAAGTTTATGCTAACTGGCTTTGCATGGCCCCTTGCTGCTATCAAAGAATTTACCACTGGCGAACTTGTGGTTCCTGAGAACGAAGTTACTGTTTCCCCTCGCTAGAAATTTAAATAACTTTGTAAAATTCTGTCAAGAATTTTACAAAGTTATTTAAATCAAATTTTCCAAATTATTTAAAAGGAGAACTCCATTGAAAGGTTTTTTATCATCTGCTCCTGTATTGGCTGCTGTATGGATGACCATCACAGCGGGTGTATTGATCGAAGCTAATCGCCTCTTTCCAGACACCTTGACATTTCCTTTCTAAATTTCAAGCTTGAAATTTAGACCATAAAAAAGAGATAGTGCGCTCAGCGCACTATCTCTTTTTTATGGTCTAGGCGTGTAATATTCAGAATGCAATTTTTGCAACTGCGTGTTTGTGTAGTAGAAATTGAGAATGCGATCGTATGACCAACCCATGCGAGCTAAGTTATAAGAACCTGTCTGACTCATGCCAACTCCATGTCCTAAGCCGCCACCAATAAACGCATAGCCTGTTAGCACTCTATCTTTGTAAATTGGCTCTAATCGAAAGAAGGTACTGTCAGGGGGATCGAAAGCATCAATGATTTCATCTTTTTTGATGATGATTCTGCCCGTATCCGTAGTTACTTCTATCTCTAAGACCCGTCCTGAATTTGCTCTTTTTGATACTTGAAGTTGCTTGATAACATTAAAGTTTGTACTGATATCTCCTGAAAATCGCAAAAACTTTTTCAAAGATATTTGCAACTCATCCAATGTGCCACTTTTGTTCCAACGGATAGCTCTCCAACCAACTTCATTAAATCCTTCTTGTTTATCTAGAAATGCTTTTAAATTTTTATCATCAGAGATGTTAGCCGATCGCTGATCTTCAGGACGATTGACAATATCTAAGACCGATTGTAGATAAGGGCGAGGTGTTCCATCCCAAATGTCGTTATAGTTGGAGGTAATTCCACCCGTTGTCGAAGAGTAGAGAGCATCGATCACGCGATTGTTGTAAGTCAGCACTAAGCCTCTGGTATCCGCGATCGCGCGATCGGCAACTTCGGTCGTATCTTCTAAACCTCGATAAACTTGGCATTGAGTATCTGCACAAAGCTCATAGTCATCCACCTTAAAGCGATGCAAACTAGCTAAGACATAAGTTCGCGCCAAAATTGCTTGTGCTTGCACTGCTGCATAAGGAGCATTGTAACCAATTTCATGGGGAACTACGCCGCGCACATAGGTTTCTAATGGAACATTATTAACTAAGCTAAAGCTTTGATGAGCATTTGGTTGTAGTCTTAAAGTACCTGCATAAGCTCGATTATTAATTTCCGATTTATTCTCTTTTTGATAGCTAACTTCGAATAGTCCTGTACTGCTCGTGATATTAAGTTGATTGCGATTGTACCGAAAATCGCCAATGATAAATGAGGCGATCGCCTTTTGTGTCAAGATGCGGCGATCAATCTGCACTGTGAGATTACCTTGCGATCGCAGAGTATAAAACATCAAATAGCGCAGTAATATTGAGTCATAAGTATCCCGCTTTGCCCAGACTTGCCAGCGTCTCGGCTGAGCAATCTCAGTTTGAATCCCCTGCTCTTGCCAATGAAATGCACTCGCGGCAGCATTCTCAAAACTACGATGATTGCTAAGGACTATTCTCTCTTCTAAAATTGGCAGTATTAATGGTTGTGATGCGATTTCGACAACTACGCGATCGCTAGTTACAGTTTGAGTAGTTTTGCCATCAGCAGATAGGAAAGAAAGGGTTAGTTTGCCTCCTGATGGCGCTTTAATCGTAAGTCGATCCTGCGGTCTTTCGCCAAAACGTTGGACGATACCAATTTTTAGGATTGGGTTAGAGTCATCTTGAGCTTGAACAAGTTCGCCTGCTGTGAGTGTAATTGAACAGATTATTACAATTACGGTTTGGCAAATAATATCGAAAGTTTTTAGCATGTCAAGCTCAATATTCAGAATTTATTATGTTTTGCAGTTTAACAACTAAAGGCACAGCGATCGCCTAGACAGTCCAAAATTTTTTTGAGCATCCTCACCGTGCCAAGCAACCGTGCCAAGCAAAAAAGCGATCGCGCACATCAATATATTGCAGAGCATTATAGTTGGGCTAAGATAACTGATAGTTTACTGATCACCGCTCAGGAAAATGGCTTAGATATTTATATTTTTCCAGAGATTTGTCCATTTGAGCGCATAGACATTTTAAATCCTCAATACTTACCCGAAAATTAACTCGAAAATTCATGCTAGACCCAAATTCAACTTACGAATACACATACAAAACCTCTGAATCTGGACATCATCATCATTATCTATTGCCGCCTCTTCTTAAGCTATTGAATTTAGCCAAGCAAAACAGACAAAATAGCAACCAAAAATTACGAGTTTTAGACATTGGTTGTGGGAATGGAAGTCTTAGCCATTTGATTGCAAAACAAGGTTGTGAAGTTGTCGGCGTTGAAGATTCTGCTTCTGGAGTTGCGGCTGCTAATAAGAGTTTTCCAGATTGTAAATTTATTCAGGCTAGTGTATACGACCTGCCATACTCAGAGTTGGCAGGGAGCTTTGATGTGGTCATCTCTGCTGAAGTAATTGAGCATTTACTATATCCGAGAGAATTGATTAAATCTGCTCGAAAATGCCTGAAGCTGAATGGCTTATTGATTTTAACAACTCCATATCATGGATACATTAAAAATTTAGTGATGAGTTTAGCGGGTAAAATGGATGACCATTTTACGGTTTTATGGGATGGTGGACATATCAAATTTTTCTCGGTCAATACTTTAACAACATTGCTAGCGGAAGAAAAATTCACTGACTTTCAATTTGAATTTGCTGGCAGAGTTCCTTACTTATGGAAATCTATGTTAGTTTCAGCAACTTTTTAATTCTTTTATGACGACAAACTTTCTCGAAACAATTACACCATTAATCCTTACTTACAACGAAGCTCCCAATATTGGACGGACATTAGAACGTTTAAACTGGGCAAAGAGAATTGTCGTAATTGATAGCTTTAGCGATGATCAAACATTAGAGATTTTAGCTAGTTATTCACAAGTGGAAGTATATCAACGCAATTTCGATCATTTTGCAGCACAATGTAACTATGGATTAGAACAAATTAAAACTGAATGGGTTCTCTCATTAGATGCTGATTACATTCTGAGTAATGAGTTGATTCAAGAATTATATTCATTGCCAGAACTTCCTTCAAAGGATGCTTACTTTGCTAAATTCAAATACTGTGTATTTGGCAAATCTCTTCGAGGCACTCTATTACCTCCTCGCAAAGTTTTGTATCGCAAAGATAAAGCAACTTATGCTGAAGATGGACATGCTCATCGTGTGGAAGTTTCTGGGAATTATGGATATTTAGTAGGATGTATCAATCATGATGATCGCAAGTCGTTAAGTCGATGGTTGCAGTCTCAAGATCGTTATTTATCGATCGAAGCTCGAAAGTTGTTAACAACACCAAAAAGTAAACTAAGCTTTGCCGATCGCCTTCGTAAGCAAAAGGCGATCGCGCCAATCGTGATTTTAGTTTATTGCTTAATTATTAAAGGTGGAATTTTGGACGGCTGGGCTGGGTGGTATTACGCTTGGCAGAGGATGCTAGCTGAGATTTTATTAGCAATCAGATTGATTGAGCTAGAGCAAACCCATAAATAAAAAGAGTGCGAAGCGCGCATTCTTTTTATTTATGGGTTTTTGACTTTTTGAGCAGTTGTGGTCGTAGGCATCATTCCATCATTGTCAGGTGAGGCAATTTCGGAGGGAGTGAGCAGCTTAATTGTCATTTGGTTGTTTTTGATCCAACCTTGCTTTCTGAGTAATAATTCTTGAGACTTACCCGAATTTAGGGTTTGGGGAAGTTGTTCGCGCATTCCATTCACCCGCTGCTCGACTGAGTTTACCTCTGTTGTAATCTCGTCAAGTCGATCTTTTTGTGATGATTGATAGGGTAGTAATCGGGCAATTGCGGCGATCGCGGCTAGAGACAAAGCAATATTTACAGCAATCACAATTAGTGATTCAGTCGCTTTTGATCGGCAATACTGTTCTCTTTTTCGCTGAACATTGAGGGCGATCGCCTCACTATGAGGATTGATACTGCCAGAAGTGGAGCCAGAGACAGAATGGTTGCGGAGCGAGTTCATGCTCACGACTTCAGTCCGCCCATATTGACCTTGCGATCGACGTATGGTTTGTTTTGGGGCTTCTGACGTAAAGTTTGAAGACAAGTCTCGTTTGCCAACCATTCGTAACCTCTAGGCTGTAAAAATAATGAGTTGAAAGAGGACTAGGAATTGGAAAGAGCAGAACCTAACAAAGCTGCTAGCACAGCAGGAAACAAAGCAACTACTAATGCTGTGAAAACTTGAGTATCTGAAAGATTCATAACAATATCTCCTAATATAAAAATGCGTATTTTAAATGCGTATTTTTTAACAATACACTGTTATATCAAAAGATAAACCACATCAAACAATAAAAACAAAAATCTGTGTGAATCACAGATTTTTGTTTTTTGGCTTAAGTATTATCGAGAATAAACTTTTGAATGCGATCGCAAGTTTCAGGACGAATCTCGTGGGACATTTCATATTCTTCATATTCCACAGTCACACCAAAGCGCTCAAACATTTCTCGCGTATTACGAGCAACACTGATCGGTACAACCGTATCTTGAGTGCCATGAGCAATCAAAATCGGTGGCAATGGCTTGCCTGCGACTTCTTGCAACTGCTCTTCACTAATATGCAAATATCCACTTAGGGCGATTAGTCCCGCTAATGGAAATACTAAGCCGACATCTAAGGTCATCGCCGCACCTTGTGAGAAGCCTAACAAAAATGTTTTGTCTAAAGGAATCCCCGTCAGTGCAGGTAAATCCTCCAGAAACTGACTAAGTAGTTCGCAACTTTTAGCTAAACCTTCAGCATCAAGCCCTTGCAAGTCGTACCACATTTTGCCACCTAGTATCGGATGGTCAAATGGTGCTTCAGGGCAAATCCATTGATAATTGCGGAGTCCCACAATCGGCACAAGCGAAATCAAATCTTCGCAGTTTGAACCCCAGCCATGTAGTGCGACGATCGCACCCAACGCGTCAGGATTAGGCAATTTGGACGGGAGCGATCGGTAGTTTAAAGTCATCTATAAATTATACAACTGGATATATAGAGCTTTTCAAGTCTAGTAAAATGCCACCTCTCCTCGATTGTTATACAATAAAGCTTTCATTCATATTGCTGGAGAATTGCCTGAATGCAACTCATCGCGCTTCAGAACTTACTGGACAACTCATCATTTGCGATCCTCTTCGCGACCATGCTCATTTTTTGGGTGCATGTCGCCTTTCCTAATTTGCCATATTTACGATCGCTTGGTAATGCTGGCATGGCGATCGCAAATCTCTGTATCGCTGCACTACTTGGAGCGCGGTGGATTGATGCAGGATACTTTCCACTAAGCAATCTTTACGAATCTCTATTTTTCTTAGCGTGGGGCATTACCACCATGCATCTTATCGTTGATCGCATCGGCAGCAAGAGCGCTAACGACAATGCAAAGCGTCTGGTCGGAGCTTTCACATCACCCCTTGCAATGGGGATTACTGCATTCGCAGCGATCGCCTTACCCGATGGGATGCAAATATCTGAGCCACTTGTGCCAGCACTCAAGTCGAATTGGCTGATGATGCACGTTAGTGTCATGTTGCTCAGCTATGCGGCTTTGATGACAGGTAGTATTTTGGCGATCGCCTTTCTGATCGTCACGCGTGGTCAAAACGTGGTCTTGCAAGGCAGTTCCTTCGGCACAAATCTTCGCAGCGGCGCTGATAGTAAACCTAGCTCTGAACCTTTCGCCGCTTTTGCCGTTCAAAACATGGGTAGCATTTTAAATTTAGCCAATCTGCAGTCATCGGGGACAACAATGGTCGCAGAAGTTATTCCTCAAACCAAACCGCTATCTTTGCGCCGTCTCACATTGGGCGAAACTCTAGACAATCTTAGTTACCGCGCGATCGGACTAGGATTTCCATTGCTCACGATTGGCATCATCGCAGGCGGTGTATGGGCAAACGAAGCATGGGGATCATATTGGAGTTGGGACCCTAAAGAAACATGGTCTCTAATTACATGGCTAGTATTTGCGGCTTATTTGCATACACGCATCACTAAAGGATGGCAAGGACGCAATCCTGCGATTTTGGCTAGCTTAGGCTTATTAGTCGTCTGGACTTGCTATCTAGGCGTAAATCTTCTTGGCAAAGGTTTACACAGCTACGGCTGGTTTTTCTAAAAAATAAAGTGAAGATGCGCCCTTTTGGGGCGCATCTTCACTTTATTTTTTAGGGAGTGCGATCGCACCAACCTATGGCTTCTGCTCAGGGAACATACACTTATCAGAATCACAACCCGCAGGGCCCGCATCCATCAACTCACCCGAATCATACTGCAATAAACTTGCATAGAAATCATCAGATTTGCGACGTGCTAGCACCTCAGCACTGAGCTTGTCATAAGTAGCCTTATCGATTGGCTCAAAAGGCAACCGAGGGAAAGTTTGTAGGTCATCAAACCGTGCCAACAGCGCAGCCGAGATATAACCCTCATCATCACGAATCGCTTCGTAAATCTTCTTCCCTAAAGGTTCAATTTCTGCCTCACGCAACTCCAAGGTTGCCGAGGTATTATGCCGAGTGTAAAATTTCTGCACCTGCATATAGAAATCAAACTGAGCCATCACATCGAATTTACTGATGTCCACCATATCCGCACCGTCAAGATCAGCCCAAGACACGCTCACAGGAATCTCCACCAGCCATTCCGTACATCTTGGATCGAAGGGATCATTCAGCAATTGTCCATTCTCATCTTTATCCGATTGCGAAGGAATGATGCTATAGCCATAGTCCATGCAAGCCCGCGCCACAGGATCATCCTTACGGAAAGTAATCCGACGGATAAAGCGCTGTGCCTTCGGAGGATGCCATCCAGGAGAAGCCCCTGTCAATAGAGACTTGGTATTGTGCGACTTCAGCGCTCCCTGCCAGTACCATGAGTCATCATCATCAATTCCTGATACCGCAAAGTCATAGCTGTAATCGGGAGTAGTTTCAAACTCGATGCTAGTGACGCGATAGGGATGGAAGGCAAACTGGCGTTTGGGTTCTGGTAATGGACGTAGCTGACATTTACGACTGTGGGTATTGAGATATGACAAGGATTCAGGTTGTGACAACATCCGACTGAGGGATAAGCCCCACATATTCTTTTGACCTTGGAAGTTCTCACCTTGAGTATTATGGAAAATACCAAAGCACAAACCAACGGCTTCACCGACCTGTTGCAGGTTACGAATGAAGGCTTCGCTCGATGAATCAATGGAAAGATCACCTTTTACCCGAACGCATCCATCAGTATCAATCAAGCCACAGAAAAATGCCAGAATTGTCTCGCGGGAAGACTTACGAATTGCGAGAGGAATCCGATCTAGATACTTGCTGCTGCCTTTCTGCAATTGGTTCAACTTCAGCCAATCAAACAATTGTCCAGAAGCAAAGGTTAATTCACCTCTTGTACCGCCATTGCGGGGATCATGGCTGATTTTGCCTGTAAGTCCAAACTGACTTTGGGCGATCGCCTGTAAACGCTCAACCAAATCTAATTCTTTCTCATTGAAAGCAAACCTTACCCGATCTTTGCCTTCGCTCATTGCGCCATCACCAAACAGACAACCCAAGAAATAGCTTAATTCAAGATTTAATGTAGTTGGTGTGGTGATTTCCGCAGTAAGTACTCCGCGACTATGACCTAGAAGTTCCTTACGACCTTCGCGACTATATTGAGCAGCATTGAGACTTAGCAATAGAGCATCTTCTGTGTGCCGATATTCACCGAGGGAATAGTCAATGTCCATGCCAAGTTCTAGGCGATCAGCTCTCACCCATTGATTAGCGATCGCAAGACGATGATTAGGAGTCATCCGCAAAATGCGACCATTTTCAAGGGTGACACGCACTAGATTTAGAGGCTGATTGGCGATCGCAGTATCTGTAGCAATCCCATTACGCACACTCAAATCTAAACCTTTGCTTTCGCCACTACCAGCTTCGACAATTTCATCGGCATAGAGCAAGCCTTGATCAAAGATGCGTAAAGCAGTGCGATCGAGACATCCCGCAGGCTGCGTTGTCGTACAACGATTTGGGCGGCGTAAACCATGCGAATCGCAATATTCCCAAACTGTCTGATGCACAATCTCACGCCAGCGATTTAGATAATTCGCTTCTTTCTTTTTGAAGTCTATTCCCTGCACAGTATCAGGACGACCCGCTTCAAACCAGCGCAGCCATTCCACACCAAAAGCATGAACAAAGAAGTCAAATAATCCTGTAAAGGATACGCCCACAATCGGATCGACATCACGACTAAATTGATAGCGTTCTTCATTGAAGCGATGATTGAGTAAAACTGAAACTGAAATAGCACCTGCTTTGAATGCTTCTTCTAGTTCTTTTTCATTGTGTGGATCAATCAAGTTCAGATGGACTTCAGAGAGATTACAATGCCCGTCAGAAAACACGATTTCTCCACATGGATTCAATCCATATCGCTGTAATCTATGCTCTAACTCACGTTCAGAGACTTCAGGTTGATGCGATCGCAACCATGTTTTCCCTTCTCCTTTGACATAAGCAGCCAGAAAATCACGCTTTAATTCAGGAGTTGTAATCAAATCAGCATTAGAACGTGCGATCGCTTCACCCGCCCATTGAATTGCACCTTCACCCGAATAATATTGCTTCCGAACTGCATCAACACATTCTTGTTCAGTCGGCTTGCGATGGAATACTCTTGTGTGGTTCGCCATTCTCAAAGCATCACGCTCAGGATCGATGCGCCAGTTGCCCGCTTGATCTTGCTGCCAGAGATTATCCTTGGCGCTAGCACCAAGAAAATCTTCTGAGGCAAACTGACGAATCCCCGCTGAGCGCCTAATATTTCCAGCTACGATACAAACTGCGGCTTCATCAATGAGGATGCAGCACTCGACTGAGGTGAGTTGACGACCGATCGCTTTATTTAAAATGTTGGCACAGCGATCATAAAGAGTCGGCAACTTGACAGGATTTGCCATGCCGCCAAAACCTTTGAGGGCTTCACCACTGGGGCGAACATCGCTGATATCAACGGTGATTTGGACGGGTTTAGCTGCGTCAAACTGCTCATCACTGCATAGCTCAAGTAGCGATTGGTAGGACTTGACCCAACCTTGACGGCTATCTCCCACAGAAAACTTGACGGCATTATTGGCATAGTCAAATTCGACATCGGTATTGTGGCGGCGATCACTAACAGGTGTTGCCCCGATCGCACCGATCACATTTACTTGCAACTGGTTACGGATTATAGGCAGTTGGCTAATGTACTGCGGCTCGAGTACGCCACCCGTACCAGAACCTTGCATCGCGAGATCCATCATCAAGCCAAAAGAGCGCCAGTCAATGACATTAGTGCTGGTGCAATTATATGAGCCTGAAAAATTTTCGGGACGTTCGACCCATTCCGTACCACCAACCCACAGCCAACGCCCAGAAGTGAGGGACTTAAGCTGTTTCTGCATTTTGTCGATCAGGTCAGCTTGTTCTTTGGTCAGCTTGCCTAGCGTCTTTAAACCTGTGAGTGTGCGATCGCACACTTCAGACCAGCTTTCGCGCTTGTTATTATATTTACGGCTATATGTCCTAAAAAACACTGGATACGCAGCAGGAGCGCTATCAGGAAATCGAACCTCTTTTTTAGAGATGCGGGTAAATTCTTGCACCATAAAAAATGCTTTTATTTTAACTTTGGGTGAGGCTACTACCTTAACCCACAAATTTACATTTAGTGTCAAAAAGCAAATAAAAAATATTTATTACACTATTAGTAGATTTTTGCTTGTTTAAAACTTACCATTTTTAAAACTTACCATTAGAGACCGTGACTAGCCATCTGTTTGACTGCTTTGGAAGCGTGAGGCGATAAATTTTTCGGTTTTACCATAAAATTTCACAAATACAGAAGTTGCCAGTATTACAGTGAGAATATACAAAATTCCGCCAAAAAATGTCGTATATCCGCGCAACACATAATTTAAAACCAGTGCGAATAAGTAAGCAATCAGTTGATGAATGAGATAGAAAGTATAAGAGTCAACATTCTTGAGCTTCTGAATAACTGGCACGGTAATTAAATATCTTGAGATTTTTGCTCCCACAATAAACAGTCCAAATGTAAAAAATAGACTGCTAAATGGATATGAAATCGTAAACCAATTCATCAGGTTTCCTGCGAGGACTAAAACAATTCCTAAGCAGGTTGTGAGTGGGTGAAACAAAAGATTCTGTAAGCGTTTTTTGTCCTTAGTAATCGTGTAATAGTATCCTAAAAAGATACCGAGTGTAAAGTTAAAGCATTCAAAAAGAATTATGTAATTCCATGAATTTTCATTTAGTGAAAAAGTTTTAGCAAAGAAATAAGAACTAACAGAAATCAAAAAAGTGATCGCTAGAAATATCTTGCCACCATACTTAGTGAGGACTTTGAAATAAATTGGGAAAGCAATATAAGCAATAAGAAGTGGCAGAATAAACCACCAAGCTGATGATATATAAGCAGTTGACCATCCTGATGCCCAAGGATCAACTAGAAAGATATGTCCTATCAAAATCTCCAACCAACTGCGTCCAATCTTCTCTTGTAGTTGCATCTTCACAGGTGCAAACAAAGGGAAGTTAATAGAATTAACCGCTACATAAACACATAAAAATCCTGCGAATAAAATGAACGCGACAAAGTAATAGGGTAGAATGATTCGCTTTAGTCGTTTTTCATACCAATTTTGCCAATACTTAATCGGTTTGCTAGGATATTCTGTTAGTCTAAGGCTGAGAGAGAATCCACTCATTAAGATAAATACATGTAAAGCTTCCCAACCAAATCCGACTAAAAAACCTGTGAAGTTAGTTAGAAAAGCGGCGATTGTATGTTGATTATCTAAAATTAGATAGTTAGGAAAAGTAGTTATTAATTGTTGCCCTGCGTTATTATTTTTATAGCTCCACAAAAAATTGCGGAACATACCAGGTAGCTCAGTATTAGAAAATATATTGACATGCATACAAGCCCTGAGCCAGTGATGCCCTGCGATCTCGATCGCACAAAGTACTCTTAACATATCTAGCCATTCTAGACGTGTTGATGATATTTGCGGTTTTGTCATAAAGGCTTTTCTATAAGAATTTGAATTAACGCTGCATTTAGTTCTTCGTTTAGCATTGTATAACCAAAGTTATTAAGATGTAGATAATCTTGGCTATAAGATTGACGAGTCGCACCATGTTCATCTGCCAAGATGGATGCTGCATTCAGAATAATCACGCGATCGCTTTTTAATGATTTGATATATTGATTGACTTCAATAATCCCGCGATCAACTTCTAAAGACCAATAAAATCGCCGCAACGGAGACATCTCACCTGCGGGAAAAATTGTCGTTAAGACAACTATTGTTTGGGTATTTTTTGTTGATTGATTAACAATTTGCTGGATATTTTGTTTGCAGTTAGTAATTATGGACTGAGATCGATCTGGAAATGTCGCAATATGTTTAAGATCGTTTACTCCAACTTGAATAACGACAACTTTTGGTGATAGCGTTGTCACATGATTGGCTAGTCTTCCTAATACTTGATTAGTTGTTTGTCCATCGATTCCCCGATTGATAAATTCAAAAGATGTATTTGCGATCGCAGGCCAAGCTGCTGCACGAGAGTCGCCAAAGAAAACAACTAATGGTTTGTGGCGATCGCGGTTTGACAGATCAGGAATAGATGGATATTTTTCTAGTTCGTAAAGGTCTAAGCGCAGAGATTCAGTTTTGATATATTGTCGATAGCTGGCACTATATAGCCAAAAGTTTATCCCTAAGGAACCGCAGAGCAGGATAACCAGAATAGAAATAGCAAAATACATTTTTTTCATAACTATATTCCATTGCCAATAAAAAAGAGATGGTACGCCATCTCTTTTTTTGCTTTTTATTGTTTAAAAATGCTTTTTGGTAAATTGGCGAATGCGATCGCACCCCTCGCGAATTGTGTCTAGATTAGTAGCGTAGGAAAGACGAATGCAATTATCTAGACCAAAAGCAATCCCTGGAATCAGCGCCACCTTCTGATCCTCTAGCAATTTTTCGCAAAATTCTAGAGAAGGAATCCCAAAAGCTTTGATGCTAGGAAATAGATAGAAAGCTCCATCAGGTTTAGGACAAGTAAATCCAGTGATAGAAGTTAACAAACCATACATGACATCACGGCGTTCGGCGAAAGCTTGGCGCATTACTTCAACACAATCTTGGGAGTCATTTAGCGCTGTGATTGCACCGTATTGAGCAAAAGTACAAATATTTGAGGTGCTATGTCCTTGAATCATGGTCGCTGCTTTGATAATTTCGGGTGCGCCTGCTAGGTAGCCAACTCGCCAGCCTGTCATCGAGTAAGCTTTGGCAAAACCACTACTGATCAAGGTGCGATCGTACATAGCTTTGCTCACGGCGGCAATACTCAAATGCGTTACGCCATCGTAGAGAATCTTGGCATAAATCTCATCGGAAACAATGTAAACATGGGAATGTTGCTCTAAAACTACTGCTAAGGCTTTGATTTCCGCAGGACTATAGACCATACCTGTGGGATTAGAAGGAGAATTAAGCACAAACAGCTTAGTCTTGGGCGTGATCGCGGCTTCTAATTGTTCAGGTGTGATTTTGTACCCAGTCGCTTCGGTGGTAATTACAAATACGGGTGTCGCCTCCGCCAGCTTTGCCATTTCGGGATAGCTCACCCAAAACGGCACAGGAATGATTACTTCATCTCCTGCGTCAAGTATTGCCATCATCAGGTTGTAAAGCGAATGTTTACCGCCATTAGTGACAATAATCTGATCTGGGCTATAGGTCAGTTGATTGTCGCGCAGGAGTGCATTGGCGATCGCTTGTTTGAGTTCGGGTACACCTGCGGCAGCTGTGTACCGAGTCTTGCCTTGATCGAGCGCTCTTTTAGCAGCCGCCTTAATGTGATCGGGGGTGTCAAAATCAGGTTCGCCAGCACTAAAGCTACAAACATCAATTCCACTAGCCTTCATTGCCTTAGCTTTTGCGTCGATCGCTAAAGTTAAGGAAGGCTGAATATTACTTAGTCGTTTTGCCAGTTGCATTTTTTCTGGAGGATCGGGAGCCGCGCTGAAGGTTTAGTTAACTTGGCATTGTATCAAAGCATACTTGCTTGAGTTTGCTAGATTTTTAACAATTTGCGATTTATCTTCAAAAATCCCATCAGTCTGAATCACAGATTTGACGGATGATCTCGATAAGCACGAATCATCGCTTGTGTGCCTTGTTCTGCGCCTTGTCCGTCATCAAGTTGGCTCACTTTCTGAAATTTTTTGATCGCTAAGGCGATCGCGGGTAGAGATAAATCTTGATTAATTTCTTGGCTAATTTCTTTGACGAGGCGCAAATCTTTGAGCATATGTTTAATCGCAAATCCTGCATGATAGTCTCCTGTGGCAACTTTCATGCCGAGATTAGTTAGCGCCCATGAGCCAGCCGCGCCACTCCCACAGACATCAACCACTAACTGCGGATCGATGTTCATCTTTTCCGCCATCTGCATAGTTTCACAGAGCGCGAGCATATACACCGACACCAATGTTTGATTGCAGAGTTTCACGGCTTGACCGCTACCGATCGCTCCGCAATGCTTAATATTGCTACCCATCGCCTCAAACAATGGCATACATTCCTGTAA
The DNA here is from genome assembly GCA_025356295.1 of Cyanobacteriota bacterium. GTDB lineage: Bacteria > Cyanobacteriota > Cyanobacteriia > Pseudanabaenales > Pseudanabaenaceae > Pseudanabaena. The sequence continues at coordinate 1,503 of JANXUJ010000202.1, read as the reverse complement.
ATCTTTTGCCGCGCCACCGACCATAAAAGTCAATGTGCCATCGCGCGCACCGACATCACCACCTGACATAGGCGCATCCAGAAAGCGTAAACCATTTGCAATCAGAGTATTTGCGATCGCGATCGCCGTCTCACAGCCGATCGTACTGGTATCAACAAATAAAGTATTGGCTTTCGCAAAATTCATTGCCCCATGTTTACCAATTAGCTGACCGATCAGCACCTCAGTCACATCGGGAACATCTCCTAAGCAAGAAAACACTACATCAGCTTCACTGACTGCCTCTTGCAAAGAATCAACTAAAATTCCACCTGCATTAGTAAATGGTGCGATCGTGGGTCTATTTTTAGTACGGTTCCAGCCTAGTACTGAATGACCGCATTTGACTAAATTTGCAGCCATTGCTCCACCCATTAAACCCAAACCAAGAAACGCAATTTTTTGATTCATGATCTTTCCAACAAACGCGACCCACGTTCCTAGATTTTAAGGTTACTGATGCATACTACTTACCATATTCTGTGAGTTTTGAGATGCCATATGTGCAAAGATCAGGAACCAACCTATTTAAAATAAATATAAAAATGACAAAAAATGTCTGGATATTCCCAGGACAAGGTTCTCAAGTTGTGGGCATGGGTTTAGACCTTGCTGAAGTTGGCAAGAACAAGTTTGATAAGGCCGAACAGATTCTGGGCTGGTCGATCTTAGAAAAATCACAAACTGATGTAACAGAACTTGCCAAAACCGAATTTACGCAGCCTTGTTTGTATGTTGTGTCAGCAATTCTTGCCGATGTGCTAAAGGATAAAGGCGCAGAGCCTGATGCTGTCACAGGGCATAGTTTGGGGGAGTATAGTGCGCTCTATTGTGCGGGTGTGGTAGATTTCGCAACGGGTTTAGAACTGGTCAAGCAGCGATCGCTACTAATGTCTGAGGCGAGTGGTGGTGCGATGACGGCTTTAATTGGCTTTAACCGCACTCAATTAGAAATGGCGATCGCGCAAACCCCAGATGTAATCATGGCAAATGACAATAGTGCTGAGCAGGTGGTAATTTCAGGAACAGAATCAGCCGTAAAATCAATTTGTGAACAGGTAAAGTCTAAAAGAGCTATTCATCTAGCCGTAAGCGGTGCGTTCCATTCTCCTCTGATGTCAGGGGCGGCGACTAAGTTTGCGGAAGTTCTCAAAGCCACAATTTTTAACGATGCGAAGATTCCTGTTATTTCTAATGTCGAGCCAAATGATGCTACGACATCAGGACAAGTCTTGCGCGATCGCCTGACTCAACAAATGACCTCGCCTGTCCGATGGCGCGAGATTTGCTTATATCTTGCGGCTCAAGGTTACGCACAAGCGATCGAAGTTGGTTCTGGCAAAGTGTTGACAGGATTAGTGAAGCGATCGGCTCCGAATCTCGCACTGGTAAATGTGAGTACTTTAGAACAAGCGATCGCTTTTTAAATGTTTAGAGAGAGAAAAACTCTCTCTAACTTCTCTG
>JANXUJ010000184.1 GCA_025356295.1 Cyanobacteriota bacterium | reverse complement strand
TGTTTTACTGTTAGCAGATGTCCTTTGTAGGTGTAATCGAGAATAAAAGTCTTTCGAGTACAGTTCTCATTAAGACAAATGTATCTTTTTTTACCTGTGGCACTTTGTCCATGTCTATGGATATCTACTCCTCCACAAGTTGGACATTCGACTGCTTCAAATACCATGCTTTTTCCCTTGCTCTATTGCTTCTTCCAATCTAGCATCTCCCAACAACTCTGAAACATTACCAGATGTTTATTACAGTGGTGATAGCAATGCAGTTGCTGAACTTCGCGTAATTGAAAAGTATATTTACTACCAAAATGGGAATTTAGATCCGACACAAGGTGACTACTATGACAAGGTAGTACATTGGTCTTTTCAGAAAGAAAATGGAGTTTGGAAAATTAGCGATCGCGAAATCACGAAAAAATCTTAGTTATAAAATCTGATTAACTGCTTTTTTAGTAATCATGTTGCGAACGCAAAGCGTTCGCAACATGATTACTTATTTTTTGTTTTGCTCTTTGAGCATTTTGGCATATTCTTGATCCGCCAAATCTTGTTCAGTAGTGTACGCAAGATTATTTTGATCGATCGCCTCTTGCTTCATCGCAAAGGTACGCGCAAAATCCAGCTTTTCGCGCAATGTTGCTGATGGTTTTTGCAGCTTTTCAGCATTAGCCGATCGCTTTTGATTGCGATCGCTGATCCCACCATTTAGGTATTGCAAGACAAAATAACGCACCGCAGGCGTTGACAAGAAGAGGATCGCATAGCCCAAAAGAAATCCCATAGAAGCATTAACCAAGCCCAAAAATCCGCCTGAAGCTATAGTTAGAGCTAGTTTAGGATTGAGCAACAAGTTTTTGAGAACCAGCGCCGCGACTAGGTAAAAAACACCTAAGCCAATAGAGAGAGCAATTTTGCCTTGAGGTGCTTGGCTAAACTTCCAGATTTTTTCTTGCAAATATGTACTTTTAGTTTTAGATTTGCGCTCTGAGGCAACCTTTTGTAAATCAGGAAATTTATAGGCAAGGGTTCCTGTATCGCTAACTTCAGGAAACCCATTAAATTTTGCTAGTACAGGCATCACAAAATATTCATCATTTTCGAGGCGACTGGTTTCATCGAGATAGGGTGCAAGCTGCTCGGCGATGACTACACCATCATGACTGCGGATCATCGAGGCGACTTCGCGCCATCGGCGTTCTTCAAGATCGGTGTTGGGATTGCCATCGCCAAACAAAAATGAAAATACGCTTTCTAAAAAACCCATCTCATCAGGATCACGCGATCGCAATCTTTGCGGCTCGTAATAATCAGGAGCAAACATCATGAAGGGATTGCCGAAAGGATTACCCCAACCGCCCAGCCAAATAAAACCACCACCGCCACCACGATTATCGCTACGGCGATCGCGGCGATCATCGCGATCGCCATTTTGACTATTTAAGGCGATCGTCGCGGCGATAATTCCGACAACTACGATCGCGATCGAGGCAATCAGCATAATCCCGAAAGAAATCCGAATCGCGTAAAACACCCATTTCCAAACGCCCTTGAGTGATTCTTTGACCTGTAGCCAAAATGACCGACTGATCAGAACTTGACGGAAATTGGGCGCAAATTTATAAGCGATTTCGCCAGATTCAGCCACTTGGATATTGCCGCCCGTTTCGGCAGCAAGCGCCACGATTTCACGTTGGGCTGTATTGAGATCAAGCCCTGACTGCGCCGCCACATCACCTATCGTGACTCGATAGTTGAGTTTTTCAACGGCTTCCATCACTATTGTACGAGATGCCATATGCTTTCACTGCGCGAGCTATTAGCACTATTATGATGGAATATGATGGAAAGCGACATAAACAGTTTTAAGGTATTTGTCATGCAGCCAGAACCAATGCGATCGCCTGCAAATGAAGAGGGGGACTCTGATTCTTTATTAACGCCTGCACAAGAGGCGGCGATGCTGGCGACTTATGGCGCGAGTGTCGATGACTCCAAATTCAATCTCGAAGATACAGACTCTGAAAACCAAAACTCTAAAGACTCAGGGAAATTCGAGCAAAAGCCTCCTCAAAAGTCTCATCAAAGCTTTGATAAAAACCTGCCCATAAACGAATTTCATAGTCACTACATTGGTTATATGGACTTGTTTGCCGACCAACAAACTGTGATGAAATACCTTGATGCTCATCAGGGTTGGTTTAAACGCTGCGCCCATCCTTTTAAAGCAGACCCGATTGGCGAGACAGGTTATGCGATGGGTGTGGGGCAGGTCGGCGCAATGGGCTTTAATGTCGATCCACGAGTTGGGCTAAATTTGTTGCCCCCTGATGAGAATGCTGTATATCGGATTACGACTATCTCCATTCCTGATCAGTTACCGCAAGGTTATGAGGTTGATTTTTATGCTGAGATGAGACTAGAAGAGAAAATTTTAGACTCAAAGTCTGATCTAAAAGCAGATGAAAATCTAAATAGAAATCTCAATAAAAATCCAGACAAAAACTCAATCATGACCTGCATTGAGTGGGATTTAAAGCTGACGGTAACTCTGCAATTTCCCGCTTTTATTCAGCGTCTATCTCAAGATATGCTCCAAAAAACAGGCGATGGTGTCCTCGGTTTTGTGGTGCAGCGTGTTTCCAAAAGCTTGACTCCAAAAGTACAGGCTGATTTTCATAAGACTCATGACATCAAAGTTCCTAAGCATATTAAACTCAGAAAATAGCCTTCACCCTTAGCTCCTCTCCCAAAAGGAGAGGGGGACAAGAAAAAATGATTTATACCTATGCGATTTTACTTGCACCTGCTCCATCAGACTTGCCTTTGGGAATTACGGGGAAGCAAATTCAATATTTGCAATGCGATCGCCTGATTGCGGTGATTGAGTCAGATATCGATGTCGAAGCTCTCAACCATTTGCCTGAGCAAGCTTTGATGCAAGCGATCGTGCAACACGATCGCCTAATTTGTGAGTTATTTGCGGAGCGTTCCCTTTTGCCTTTGCGCTTTGGAACGGCATTTGTTTCTATTGATGCATTAGAAACTTACTTGCAAGAAGAACAAGAAAAATTATTAGCGAGTTTAAGTCGATTAGATGGATATGCCGAATTTTTGATTACAGGTGTAGCGATCGCGCCCAAAGCGGAAGTTGAAGCTAATCTCAAAGGCAAAAATTATCTCTTAGCTAAGCGATCGCAATATCTCCAACAAGAACAATGGCGATTGCAGTTACAAACAGAAGTTCTCGACTATCGCCAGACGTTAATCAATAGCTTAAATTCTGAGATAGACATTAAAACATATAAACCTGAATTTCAGCAAGTAGAAACTCAAGGTTCAGAAGATGTGAGAGTTTATGGATTGTTACCGCGATCGCAAGTTGAGATGTTGCAACAAGTAACGCGATCGTGGCAAGAACAAAATTCCCATTGGCAAATCATTTGGAGCCCAGCTTTACCGCCTTATCATTTTTTAAACTAACGCTATAATTCTTAAAAGGCGTGGGTCACTTGCTACGCGGCGACCCACGCCTTTGTTTTAGTTACTTAATGAGGTTCAAATTTATGCGTAAGAATTTAAGGGCGATCACTTTTATAGCTTTGTTGTCTTGCCTCCCTGTGCAGATAGTTACGCAAGTAATATTTTGTGAGAATAGTTGGGCAGAAATGACAACAAACATCCCAACAGATCGCGTAACAGATCGGGCAAGCGAAGCGATCGCCTTATATCAATTGGGTATTCAGCAATACCGCAAAGGGCAGTTAAAAGAAGCATTAATAACTTTTCAGCAAGTCCTGCCTATTGCGAAAGAGTTTAAAGATCGCACTCAAGGTCGCAATTTAGCAGGAGCTGCTCTCAGCAACATTGGCTTGATTTATGATGACCGCGCCCAGTACCCCAAAGCTATAGAGTACTATCAGCAATCTCTGGCAGTCAAAAAAGAAGTTGGCGATCGCGCAGGACAAGCAACCACGCTCAACAACATTGGTTTAGTTTACAAAAATATTGGACAGTATCCCAAAGCTCTGGAGTACTATCAGCAATCGCTAACGATCAAAAAAGAAGTAAGCGATCGCATCGGCGAAGCAGCCGTTTTTAATAATATTGGTGCGGTTTATGATAGCCTCGGACAGTATTCTCAAGCCTTAGATTATTACCAGCAATCGCTGGCAATCAAAAAAGAAATTGGCGATCGCGCGGGTGAAGGAAACACGCTCAACAATATTGGTTTGGTTTATGACAGCCGAGGAGAATATCTCAAGGCTCTGGATTATTATCAGCGATCGCTTTCGATCGCAAAGGAAGTTGGCAATCGCTTTACAGAAGGCACAACCCTCAACAACATTGGTTTAGCTTACGATAACCTCGGCCAGTATCCTAAAGCTCTAGATTATTATCAACAGTCTTTGCAGATTAGCCAAGAAGTTAAAGATCGTGCAGGAGAAGGAACGACTTTCAGTAATATTGGCTTAGTCTATGACAGTCTTGGACAATATCCTAAAGCACTAGAGTACTACCAGAGTTCCCTGAAGATCAGCAGAGAAATCAGCGATCGCGCAGGAGAAGGTAAATCTCTCAATAATATTGGTTTGGCTTACAAAAAGATTAGTCAGTATCCCCAAGCTCTTGATAATTATCAACAAGCTCTTGTAATCGCTAAAGAAGTTGGCGATCGTTTAGGAGAGGGTGTAGCAACTAACAATCTTGGCGCAATTTACAGAAATCTTGCCCAGTATCCCAAAGCCCTAGAATATTATCAGCAGGCTTTAAAGATTAGAAAAGAAATCGGCGATCGCGCGGGTGAAAGCGTAACACTTAATAATATCGGCTTAGTTTATGACAGTCTCGAAAAGTATTCTCAAGCAATAGATTATTATCAGCAATCTCTGACAATCAAAAAAGAAATCGGCGATCGCGCTGGAGAAGGAAGAACTCTCAACAATATCGGCTACGCCCTAAAAGCTCAGTCACAGACAGAAATGGCGATCCTCTTCTTTAAACAATCTGTCAGTATTCGCGAATTAATTCGTACCGACCTCAAGCAACTTAATCGCGCAGAACAGCAATCTTTTACTAGCACCGTTGCTGATACCTATCGCACTCTTGCCGACCTTTTGCTCAAACAAGGTCGGGTTATAGAAGCTTTACAAGTCCTCGATTTACTCACAATTCAAGAACTTGAAGACTATCTCAAAAATGTGAAAGGGAACGACAAAACAGCTCCAGCGGTAAGACTTCTAGAGCCAGAACAAGCAATTAGCAATCAGCTAACAGGAATTAATAATCAGCAATTAACCACACTCAATCAACAACTTGCGAAGCAGATTCAACAACTTCCCAAATCTGAAATCAACAAGGTTCCTGAATACTTACAGAAAATACCTCAGGGAGCAGTTTTAATCTATCCTCTGATTTTGAGCGATCGCCTTGAACTCATCGTCTTCTCCACAACCACTCTCCCCGTCAACCGTACTGTTGTTGTCAAAAAAGAAGAACTCAGAACCCTAGTAACAGAATTCCGCGCAGGGCTACAAGACTATACTTCTGAAGATGTAAAAGCCTCAAGTATCGAACTCTACAACTTACTGATTAAACCTATCGCAGCCGATCTCAAGCAAGCAAATGCTGATACTATTCTCTACGCTCCAGACGACTTATTGCGCTATGTCCCCCTTGCGGCTCTCTATGACGGCAACCAATGGATGATCGAAAAATATCGCATCAACAACTTGATTGCCTATAGCTTGTTTGATAGCGATCGCCAAGCATCCCCAAATCTCAGTATTTTTGTTGGTGCATTTGGTGGCAAGCAGGGAGAAATTAAATTTGGACAGACGGCTCTACCTGCTTCTATCTCGGAGATCGACAATATTGTCAGTAGCTTCCCAAATGCTAGTAGATATGTTGAACAGAATTTCACTGCGAAAACGGCAAGAGAAAAAGTGGCAGGAAATGCCATTGTTCATTTTGCTACCCATGCCGAATTTAAAACGGGTAGTCCTTTAGATTCCTATGTGTTGTTTGGAGATGGTAGCAAAGTCACACTGGCGGAGATTAATGAATGGCAGTTAAAAGATACTCAGCTAGTAATCCTCAGCGCCTGTCAAACAGGACTCGGAAGTACCCTAGCCTCAGGGACTGAGATATTAGGTTTTGGTTATCAAGTCCAACGAGCAGGTGCAAAAGCTTCGATCGCTTCGCTTTGGTCAGTCTCAGATGGTGGAACTGAGTTGTTAATGAAAGAATTATATAAAACCTTGCAGAAAGGAAATATAAGTACATCTGCCGCACTCAGAGAAGCACAGTTAAGTATGGTTCGTAAGCCGATTAAGGATGGTGAAATAAATTACAACCATCCTTTTTTCTGGTCTGCTTTTGTGCTGATTGGCAATGGCTTGTAGCCCCAAGTGATGATGTCTCGTGCGGGACATCATCACTAAAAAAACTTATCGTGATAAAGCATTAAAGAACTGCTGCAATCGTCCCAAAAACGAACCCGACTGCTTGCCAGTTTTTTGCTGAAATAGACGATCAATATCATCACTAGATGGACGCTGAGTTACTTCTGCCATTGGTTGCATACCAGATGGAGTTTGTTGCCAGACTTGCCATGTTTGCGGATAGCAGCGCCATAATGCGCCAAGCTCTAAAGGTTTGATGTAATAGGCAGTCTCGAAAGTGCTGAGAAAGCGATCGCGCATTTGACGGGCGGACAGTCCTAAGCCAACCTCACTATTCTCAAGGCGGGGATTGAGCATCACAAATGGGCGATCGCCTGCTAATTGCGCTAACTTTTCGACCAGTTCAACCTCGACTGAGGTTGGCTCGATCAATAAAAAAGCTTTGTCTTCTTCACGAATTGCTTTACGTCCTTCATTGACACCGCGCACTGATACATCAAGATCAGCCCATTCACGCCTTGCTAGAGCCGCTGCCCCAGCATCTGAAAAAATCGCTTGCCATTCTTGACCATAGATTTGATTAAAGCTAGCCGCAAATTCATAAGCGATCGGCATCACCTTTAGCTCAGGAAATCGTAAGTCAACGAGTACCCGATTCCCGCCATCAGCGATCGCCTGATGAGCCGCCGCGATCGCTTGAGCGATCGCATCTTCTAAGTTGTCAGGAAGCAAGATTGGTTCAGTTGGTTGAGGCATATTGTTGAATAGTTAAGTAACATAAAAGAATTATTTTCACGGTAGTATACTCAGGCTTGATTATCAAAAATCCTCGCTTTAGGAATCATAAACAGACGTTACAGTGGTGCTGTATTCTAATATTATTGAGCCATACAAATTTTAAGTAGTGACGTTCCTGCTTATTTGTCGACTTAGCTTTTTTGATAAAACTTTTTAAGATTCTTATGTTCAAACGCGCCTTCTCCACCCTGCTTGTCGTATTTGCCCTATTGCTGACCAGTTGTGCGAATACGCCTACGAGTGGTCTAGTACCATTTGCAGATAGTAAAGATGGCTACCGATTTTTATATCCCAACGGCTGGGCGGAAACCAAAGGCAACTCCGCCATCGATATTTTGTTTCATGACATCATCGAGCCTTCCGAAAATGTGTCTGTGGCAATTAGCAAGCTAGAAACGGTCAAGACCCTTGAAGAAATTGGCGATCCCGAAGCGATCGGCTTACGCGTGATGAAGCGTGTAGTTGCGCCCGAGGGTTCTGGTCGTCAAGCGCAAATGCTCAGTGCCACCCAAAAAGCTAGGACAACAAACTCAGGCGATCGCAACTATTACAACTTTGAATATGCAGTTCAGCGTCTACAAGGTGAACCACGCCATGACCTCGTAACTGTATCCACAAATCGCGGTAATCTTTATACCCTAAGTATCTCTAGCTCTGAAAAACGTTGGGACAAAGTCAAAGACTTGTTTGCCAGAGTTGCCAAATCTTTCACAATTGACGAATAGCAACAGATAGCTTTAGCTTTGTAATTCTGACACATCAATATGCCTCAAATCCTCATAATTGATGACGATCCAACTATCAGACTGACTCTTCAGAAGTTTCTCAAGAGTCAGGGATACGACATCATCTTGGCAAAAGATGGTGAAGAAGGCTTAGCAAAGGCTAAGGAGTTACATCCATCTCTAATTATTTGTGATTGGATGATGCCAATTATTGATGGATTAGAGGTGTGTCGGCAGATCAAAAACAACGCTGAGCTAGCTAATATCTATTTGATTTTGTTGACAGCGCGTGACCAAGAAGGGGACTTGGTTAGAGGGCTAGAAATGGGCGCGGATGACTTTTTAAGTAAGCCGCCACGCATCAATGAGTTACGCGCAAGGGTAAGAGCTGGGTTAAGGCTGTGTCAAGCAACTGAAGAGATCCAAAGACAAAAACGGTTAATTGAGCAGGAGCTATCTCAAGCTTCTGAATATGTGCGATCGCTTCTTCCTGCACCAATTACAGGCGAGATATCAATTCAGTCCAGTTTTTTGCCATCAACCCAACTGGGCGGTGATAGTTTTGATTATTTCTGGCTAGATGGCGATCGCTTAGCATTTTACTTACTTGATGTTTCAGGACATGGGATTGGCTCAGCACTATTATCAGTCTCAGTCTTAAACCTCATGCGTACTCGCAGTTTGAGGCGGAGCAGAACATCTCAAGACACAACCAATTTCTACAGCCCTAGCGAAGTATTACGCGACCTCAATAACAACTTCCAGATGTCAGTCCACAATGAGATGTACTTCACAATCTGGTACGGCGTATATGACAAAAAAACACATAAACTTGTCTATGCAAGTGGAGGGCACCCTCCATCTGTACTAATTTCTAATCAGGAAATTCCTAAAATCAAGCTTTTAAAAACGGCTGGACTTCCAATTGGGATGATGCCTGATGTAAATTATCAAGAACAGGTTTGTGAGATTGATACTGACAGTCGATTGTACTTGTTTAGTGATGGTGTCTATGAAATTCCGCAAGAAGACGATAGTATTTGGGGATTTAACGCTCTAATTGATACATTTATTCGGATTCCTAGCGATCGCACATCACGAATTGATTACATATTAGCTTGTGTAAAAGAAGCGGCTCATAATCGACCTTTTGAAGACGATTTATCGTTATTGGAAGTTGAATTTCACATTTAGGAATCATAGAGCGCCGCTTTACAGCGCTTTGCACTGAGATAAAACCCAGAGAAAAGTTTAAAAGTGCCGC
>JANXUJ010000182.1 GCA_025356295.1 Cyanobacteriota bacterium | reverse complement strand
GTAATATCTTTTCAAAAAGCACTGATAATTGCTAGAGAAGAAATTGTTCCCAGTATAGAAAGTTTTGCACTGAAAAACATAGGAGAATTACTATCTAAATCCAACCAAACTGAACTCGCTATTTTAGCCTACAAGCTATCGATCAATGTAACAGAATCCATCCGCAAAAATATAAGCAACCTCAAAAAAGATGTACAAAACTCTTATTTAGAAAACGTCTCTGATGGCTATAAGAATCTCGCTGATCTCTTACTCAAACAAGATCGTATCATTGAGGCATTACAGGTTATTGACTTACTCAAAGTTTAAGAACTTGAGGACTATCTCAAAAATATCAAAGGTAATGATAGAAAATCTCAAGGTATTAGACTTTTAGAACCAGAATACGCTGATAGTAATTTATTTATTAATCGTTTGGTAGCTCCGATTATTAACCGTAGCTCCGATTGGTTTCCCGAATCTGATCTTTATATATCAAAGCAAATCCAACAGATTCCCAAATCAGAAATCAATAAAGTTCCCGAATACCTGCAAAACATTCCACAGGGAAGCGTGCTTATTTATCCATTGATTCTAGATGACCGCCTAGAGATCATCCTCTTTTCACCCAACACCCTCCCGATCAGCCGCAGCGTCAAAATCTCCCAAAACAAACTTGAAGAATTAATCAAGGAATACAGAGAAGGACTCCTTGATGCTGGCTCTGAAGATGTCAAACAATCTTCTAAAGCTCTCTACGATCTTTTGATCAAACCAATTGAAAATGAACTCATCGCAGCAAAAGCCAATACGATCCTCTATGCACCTGATGGAATATTGCGCTACGTTCCGCTTGCCGCAATCTACGATGGCAAACAATGGCTAGCCGAGAAATATCGAATTAGCAATCTGATTGCCTATACCCTCACCGACTTCTCAGCCAAACCAAAAACTCAACCTAACATCCTAGCAGGAGCATTTGGCGGCAAAAAAGGAGAGCGCAAGTTTGGACAAGATGGATTGCCAGCGACACTAAAAGAAGTACAAGCGATCGCAAAATCTTTCCCAAACTCAGTAACTCTTACCGAAGACGGTTTCAGTCGCCAAGCGATCGAATCCAAATTCAAAAATCATAACATTCTCCATCTTGCTACCCATGCTGAGTTTAATACTGGCTCACCTGACAACTCCTTCATCATCTTCGGCAATGGCGACAAAATCAAGCTCAATGAAATCTCTGAATGGCAAATACCAAATATCGATTTGATTATATTGAGTGCTTGTCAGACTGGAATTGGCAAGCTTGGCAATGGGGTAGAAATATTGGGCTTTGGTTATCAAGTTCAAAAAGCTGGTGCAAAAAATGCGATCGCCTCACTTTGGTCAGTCAATGATGAAGGCACTCAAGCCCTAATGGAAGCTTTCTACAGCGAACTCAAAAAAGGTGATGTCACATCCACCGAGGCTTTACATAGAGCGCAAGTTGCTCTGATCAAATCATCAAAATACAATCATCCCAATTATTGGTCAGCATTTTTTGCGATCGGTAATGGGTTGTAATATTTTCAGAGCAGAGCTTTGCTACTCATTTGTTGCTTAATCCCAAATCGCTGTAAAATCCTAGTCAAAGTCTATCGAATAATTCTTAAAAATGTCACAGTATCACAAGCCTACAGTTATCATCACTGGAGCCTCTTCGGGCGTGGGACTATGGTCGGCCAAAGCGCTCGCCGATAAGGGTTGGCATATCGTCATGGCTTGTCGCAATATTCCCAAAACCGAAAAAGCTGCCGAATCCGTGGGTATTCCCAAAGATAGTTATACGATCATGAAGATCGATCTTGGCTCTTTGGTTAGTGTCCGCGAGTTTGTAGCGGCTTTCCGCGCTAGTGGTAAATCGCTCGATGCGCTGTTATGCAATGCGGCTATTTATCTGCCGCTGATCAAAGAACCATTGCGATCGCCTGAAGGATTTGAGCTAACCATGACCACTAATCACCTCGGTCATTTTCTGCTCTGCAATCTGATGCTTGATGACATGAAAAAATCTACTTATAGCGATCGCCGCATGGTGATTTTGGGGACTGTCACTCACAATCCTGATGAGTTGGGCGGCAAAATCCCCCCTCAGCCTGACCTCGGTAATCTCGAAGGGTTTGAAAAAGGTTTCAAAGCGCCGATTTCGATGGCGAATGGCAAAAAGTTTGAACCTGTACGCGCCTATAAAGAGAGCAAAGTTTGCAATATCTTGACTATGAGAGAGTTGCACCGCCGCTATCATGACTCGACTGGAATTACATTTACTTCTCTCTATCCAGGTTGTGTCGCGGATACGCCTCTCTTTCGCAATCACTACCCATTGTTCCAAAAGCTATTTCCATTGTTCCAAAAGAACATCACGAAAGGATATGTAACTCAGGAACTATCTGGTCAGCGAGTTGCTTCGGTAATCGCTGATCCTGAGTACCAGCAATCTGGAGCTTATTGGAGTTGGGGTAATCGCCAGAAAAAAGATGGTAAGTCTTTTGTGCAGACGGTCTCGCCTCAGGCGCGTGATGATGCACGGGCGGAGCGGTTGTGGGACTTGAGCGCTAAATTGGTTAGACTCGTATGAAAATACAAGAGAAGAAAGGCGCGCCTCTCTTCTCTTGTGAGGTTATGAGATGTTTTAGACTTTGCTACGCTTCAGTTTAAGTGCGCCAATTGCGCCTGCGATCGCAATACCGACAAAGGCAGCAGGAACAGGAACTGGTTTAGCACCCTTGAAAGTCACTTCGTAGTTACCATTGTGTGAGTTAGTACCATCATCGGAAACCAATCCTGAGTCGGTAGCTTTAAAGCTGTATAAATAGCCAGTCTGATTATTGTCGTAAGTATATTTCACGACTTCACTTGCTTGCAATGTAGATGGTAAGAGACCCGCAAATGCAGAAATCGTGCTTAAGCCATAGGCATCAATCAAGTTGAGATGCCCTGCTAATCCAATTGAAACTAAGCCTGTATCATCATTTTGATTGACATAGGAGATATTCGGATCGCTGGTACGTTCAAAGCCTTTAAGTCCAAAGAAAGTGTTGTACGCAAATGTTTTCACCCCTGTGGAAGCACCGCCTTGTCCAGCCGCAGTCAAGAAAGAGTTAAACCAAGTATTTGCCAAGTTTGATGCACCATAGGCATTACTGGCTCCAAACCAATCTAAATAGGTTAAGCTGCTCAATACTAGAGATTTGCCGCCAATGTTGCCTTCTAATGTGGTGTTCTTGGTAAAATCAAAGCCAGTCTGTTCACTGCTGGCAGCTAGCTCGACATTGCCAGTTGGGCTAATCGCATTGCCGTCCAAAACTTTTTTGACATTAGCCAAGTCACTGGTTGCGAGAGTGGTGTTAGTGCCAGCGGTATTAACGTCATATACATAGTAATCAGATGATGCAGTTCCGCCGATTTTTACATCAGTTAAAGATGCTGCGGCAACAGGAGCTGTAGCGATCGCGCTTAAACTTGCTAGAGATAAAACGCCAGCAGATAGGCTTTTAAGTAGTGTTTTCATGAAATAATCCATTTTAAGGTGAATGAAGAGCTAAAAACTGAGAAAAGCTATTTCCGATTGACATGATTAAACTTTTCTCTAGCGAATAAGCCAATGCTAGAAGCATACCCAATATTTATAGATTATTACTAGGAAAAAGTTATACAAAAGATATATCAAAAAATCTGATACATTTGGCTTAATTTAAAAGACACTTAAAAAATAATTTAGGACAAGCATCTGAGGTTGCTTTCATGGCACAAAATCCGCTAGTTGAACAAGCTAAACAGGGCAATGTTAATGCGATCGCTTCACTGATGAACCGATTGCTAAAATCTCAAGGAATGTTAGCAAATGTCGAACGCGAAGGCGATCGCTTAGAAATTTTAATTGAGTCTGACTTGCGATCGCTGGACGATGAAGTGCGGATACCTAAGCGACAAATACTTATAGGAATGCTCAAAAAGTGGTTTTTGACTCTTGAAGTTCAAAATGTTTCTAGCATTATCATTTCTTGGCAGCAGACGGGCTTTGATGAGCCAGTTTGGACAGAAGAAATTTATTTGGTTGAGCAATCGGCGCAGAAGGTTAGTGAAAATGGCGGAGTTGATCAATCACAAAAACGACCTAAGATACCCCCTTTACCTTTACTCCCTCACAAATCTATGACTGAGCGAAATAAACCATCTGGCGATCGTAATCTGGGAGACTCTAGCCCTGACTTAGATGAAATGTTTGGAGAAATAGATTCTCCTATATCTTTATCAAATTCTAAAGATATTCAATCTTCTCAAGACTCAGAGTTTTTGTTTCTTTCAGATGTTCCTTCTATTCCCGATCAAATTAGTAACATCCCATCAGAAACGACATCCAAATCAACCAATAATTCTTCTTGGCACAGTTTACTTAGCACCCCAAGCTTTGCCATGCAAATGATTCAATATATTGCTGTCTGTGCGGTGATTATTTTAGGATTACGAGGGATACATGCTGCTTTTGGAAGTGTCAAAACTCCCAAAGCAGCTTCTATTTCACTACAAATCATTTTGTTGAATAAGAGATAAAATAAAAACTTTAAAAGTGCCGC
>JANXUJ010000093.1 GCA_025356295.1 Cyanobacteriota bacterium | reverse complement strand
CTCCTTTTGTTCCGCTACCCAACAATCAAAATCTTTGAAATCTCTATTAGCATAAGAAGGCTTAATCGTTTCGTTATCTGTTGTCATAAATTAATGAGCCTTAATTGATAGAAAGATGGAATCGCTACATCTCAAGTAGCCAGACGTGAGAAATGGAAAAGAGATTAAGATCTCTGACTTTTTCTATGCAAGCAGAGTTAACTTTTGTCAGCTTCAAAAAAATTCGTAGATCTGACCCGCGACAATCTGTTTTCAGTTAAAAAATAGTGAATAAATGTACTGAGAATGCAAAAAATTGAAAATTATTGCTTATCTCGTTGATTGATTTTCTAAAACTTTGTAAATCTCACCCCTGCTTTAAAAACTTAATCAAATTTTACAGAAAAAAAAACGAAAAGCAAGCCCTTGAATCAATACAATTTGTGTCGAGTTTTTAGGTATCTGATTTTTAAAAATGAGAGCCATACTTGCAACCTTATCAAAAACATCGGGGATCATTGCTGTGAGAACTCTATGTTTCCACATTTGGCTAAAATTAAGATGGCAAATATCCTACTAATTGCTACAACTACACCTAAATTTAGTAATGTTAAAATGCTGGAACCATCAGATTAAATTATGTCCGCAAGAGATATTTTTCATGATGCGGTCAAAATAGCCCTACAAAAAGACGGCTGGCAAATAACCCATGACCCACTTTCATTAGAATTTGGTCTAGGACTGCTATACGTTGACTTAGGTGCAGAGCGCATCATTGCCGCAGAACGAAGTAACGAAAAAATAGCAGTAGAAATAAAAAGCTTTCTCGGCGGGTCAGCCGTCTCCGAATTTCATACAGCACTTGGGCAATATCTCAACTACCGATTACTAATGCAAGAGCAGTACACAGAGTACAAATTATATCTAGCTATACCATCAAGCGCCTATGACTCATTCTTTCAGTTGCCTTTTGTCCAATCCACAATTCAGCAATATCAACTAAAGTTAGCGATTTATAGACCAGACAAACAGGAGATCTTAAAATGGCAAGACTAAATGAATATCGCCAAAAAATCCAAGATTTACTCACGCAATTGGCAGAATATAGCTCAAAAAACGATGAAGTCGAATCACAATTAATTTTTGATGCAGAGCGAGATCATTATCAACTAGCTCATGTGGGCTGGCGAAACGATCGCCGAATTTATGGGTGTGTTGTACATATTGATATTAAGGGTGACAAAATCTGGGTACAACACAATGGTACAGAGTTTGATATATCTAACGAGTTATCAAAGATGGATATCCCAAAAGAAAATATAGTAAATGGCTTTCATTCTAGCTATATGCGACAGTTTACAGAGTTTGCAGTTAATTAAGAATTAGCATTTAAACATTTTGGATGCCAATAGGAAAGTTCTCATCAAAAATCTATTCGACAGAGTATTGTTTGTACGGTAAGCCGATCTAGTCCCCTCCTCATTTCGCAGTATATTAGCACTCAGTGAGACAGAGTGCTAAAGCACGCATTTTATGACCAAGCGTTAACAAACTTGACCCTTGAGTCATCATCTGCAAAGTCCACTCTGATTAGATTTTAAGGAGGTTTCGCATAGTGGCATCGTTAACCCTAAATACTGGTACTTTGCAACCCCTAGGCGATCGCCTATTGGTCAAAGTAGCAACCAAAGAAGAAAAAACACTTGGTGGCATTTTCTTGCCCGATACAGCGCAAGAAAAACCTCAAGTGGGTGAAGTAACAGCCGTAGGACCTGGTTCACGCAATGACAAAGGCGATCGCGTAGCCCTAGAAGTCAAAGCAGGCGACAAAGTTTTGTATTCCAAGTATGCAGGTACGGAAGTCAAAATCGAAAGCGTAGAGTATTTGCTCCTTGCAGAAAGAGATGTTCTCGCGATCGTTGAATAATTAATTGACTTTGTGTGGCACTTAGCGCTACACAAGTCGAAATCATACAAACCAATTACCAAATTAAAAAAATGGCAAAAATCGTAGTATTTGATGAAGAATCTCGCCGCGCCCTTGAGCGTGGTGTGAATGCATTAGCTGATGCTGTGCGTGTAACTCTGGGTCCGAAAGGTCGCAACGTAGTTCTCGAAAAGAAATATGGCGCTCCTCAAATCATCAATGATGGTGTGAGCATCGCTAAAGAAATCGAATTAGAAGACCCACTCGAAAATGCTGGCGCTCAACTAATTCGTGAAGTTGCTTCTAAAACCAATGATGTAGCGGGCGATGGAACCACCAGCGCTACTGTTTTGGCTCAAGAAATGATTCGTGAAGGGCTGAAGAACGTTGCGGCTGGAGCTAATCCAGTTGGCGTTCGTCGTGGAATCGAGAAGGCAGTTGCTCACTTAGTTGATGTCATCGCTAAGAAAGCTAAGGCAGTTGACTCCAACTCTGAAATCGCACAAATCGCTACAATTTCATCGGGTAATGACGCTGAAATCGGTCAAATGATTGCCCATGCAATGGACAAAGTTGGCAAAGATGGCGTAATCACCGTTGAAGAATCGAAGTCTCTCACAACTGAATTGGAAGTTGTTGAAGGTATGCAACTTGATCGCGGTTATCTCTCTCCTTACTTTGTCACTGATAGCGAACGTCAGTTGGTCGAGTTTGAGAACGCAAAAATCTTGATCACCGATCGCAAGATCAATGTAATTCAAGACCTCGTGCCAATTTTGGAAAAAGCAGCTCGCTCAGGTTCACCTTTAGTAATCATTGCTGAAGATGTCGAAGGTGAAGCGCTTGCCACTCTAGTTGTGAATAAGCTCAGAGGCTCACTGAATATCGCTGCTATCAAGGCTCCTGGCTTTGGCGATCGCCGTAAAGCAATGTTGCAAGATATTGCCGTTCTTACTGATGGTCAAGTCATCTCAGAAGACACTGGCTTAGAACTCAGCGCTGCAACTCTAGAAATGCTTGGTACTGTCCGCAAGATCACGATCTCGAAAGACAAAACCACAATCGTTTCTGAAGTTACTAACAAAGCAAATATCGACAAGCGCGTTGGTCAAATCCGTAAGGAACTTGATCTCAGCGACTCCGACTACGACAAAGAAAAGCTGCAAGAGCGGATCGCAAAGCTCTCTGGTGGCGTAGCCGTAATCAAAGTCGGTGCAGCCACTGAAACCGAACTCAAAGATCGCAAACTTCGCATCGAAGATGCTCTCAACTCCACCCGCGCGGCAGTGGAAGAAGGCATCGTCCCAGGTGGTGGTGCAACTCTTGCTCACCTCGCAGTCGAGCTTCTAGAGTTCAAAGCAACTTTGAAAAATGAAGAAGCGATCGGTGCTGAAATCGTATCTCGCTCTCTATCTGCACCTCTTCGTCAAATCAGCGATAATGCTGGTCTAGAAGGGACTGTGGTCGTTGAGAAAGTCAAGGGCATGAGCTTCAATCATGGTTTTGACGCACTCAAAGGCGAATATGTTGACCTTATCGCGGCGGGAATCATTGACCCTGCAAAAGTTGTCCGTTCGGCATTGCAAAATGCGGCTTCTGTTGCTGGCATGGTCTTGACCACTGAAGCTCTGGTTGTTGAGAAGCCTGAGAAAAATGCTGGCGCTGGTGCTGCTGCTGGTGGAATGGGCGGTATGGGTGGAATGGGCGGCATGGGTGGTATGGGCGGCATGATGTAATCATCGTCCATACATTCATAAAAAAGGCAGGGTTGTACTAAGTAAGCACAACCCTGCCTTTTTTTGAGAGTCAGGCGATCGCAAAAGAAAATAGGCCACATTGTACGAATAATGGATGTATGGGCTTAGAATCTAATTAGCGTTCAGTAACCGAGCCTGTGGTACAAATACTCGAAAATCCCTTACGGGTTGGTTTACAGCAAGAAAGAACACCCGAACCATTGATCCTAGTTATCTTTGGTGCTTCAGGTGACTTGACCATCCGCAAGCTAGTTCCAGCAATCTACCATCTCAAACAGCAGCGCCGTCTGCCGCCCGAACTCACGATCGTGGGAGTTGCCCGCAGACCTTGGAGTCACGATTATTTTCGTGAGCAAATGCGTGAGGGCATAGAGAAATTTTCTGTGGGTATTGGTGCTGAGCCGATTTGGCAAAATTTTGCTGAAGGCTTGTATTACCAATCCCTTGATATGAGCAATCTCGAAGATTATCGCAAGCTTGATGAATTTTTGAGTCAGCTTGATAAGGAGCGTGGCACACGCGGTAATCGGGTCTTCTATTTAGCTGTTTCACCTAACTACTTTACCGATGCGATCGCTAAATTAGGTGAAGCAGGCATGATCAAAGATGCCAAAAAAACCCGATTGGTAATTGAAAAACCATTTGGGCGTGATTTGTCATCATGTCAAGACCTAAATCGAGTTGTTCAGAAAGCCTGTGACGAAAAGCAGATTTATCGGATCGATCATTATTTAGGCAAAGAGACTGTTCAAAATCTTTTGGTTTTGAGATTTGCTAATGCCATTTTTGAGCCATTATGGAATCGTCAGTTTATTGATCACATCCAAATTACAGTTGCTGAGACAGTTGGAGTTGAAGATCGGGCTGGTTATTATGAGAACTCTGGCGCGCTCAGAGATATGCTGCAAAATCACTTGATGCAGTTATTTTGCCTCACAGCGATGGAACCTCCTAACTCAATGGATGCTGACTCATTGCGAAATGAGAAAGTGAAAGTAATTCAGGCAACTCAACTCGCTGATACGCGAAATTTAGAGCGATCATGTGTGCGATCGCAGTATGGCGCGGGTTGGATGAAGGGAAAACAAGTGGAAGGCTATCGCCGTGAACCTAATGTCAATCCTGAGTCTTTGGTTCCTACCTATGTAGCAATGAAATTTGAAGTGAATAACTGGCGTTGGCAAGGTGTTCCCTTTTATTTGCGAACTGGCAAACGGATGCCTAAAAAAGTCAGTGAAATTGCGATTCAGTTTCGAGATGTGCCTCATTTATTATTTCAGTCAGCTGCAAAACAAGTTTCTCCGAATGTTTTAACGCTGAGGATTCAACCCAATGAGGGGATCGCATTGAGATTCGAGGCAAAGATGCCAGGTGCTGACCTGCGATCGCGATCAGTGGAGATGGACTTTGGTTATGGCAAGACTTTTGGGATCGAAGGCTCTGACGCATACGATCGCCTGTTGCTCGACTGTATGCTAGGTGACCAGACATTATTTACACGCGGTGACGAAGTGGAAGCTGCTTGGAAAGTAGTCACACCCGCACTTGCCGCTTGGGAATTGCCGAATGATCCTAGCGTAATTCCGCAATATGAAGCAGGTACATGGGGTCCATCTGAAGCCGAACAATTGATCGAACGTGATGGGCGACAGTGGCGTAGGTTATAAGTTCACAGTTTCACAGTTATGAATAATCGGTACGAAGTAGCGATTATTCATAACTGTATTGTTTAGTCAAGATTTTAGTCAGAGCGCAAAGCGCTATATCCATTAGTGATGATTTAGGTATCTATGAATACGCAAGCAAGTTCCGTTGTATCTTTGCAAGCTCCCAAAGATGTCTCAGTATCTCAAGTCGAAGCAGAGCTAAGCAAAATCTGGCAGTCTTACGGCGAAAACTCCGCTGCTAGAGCGTCCACTTTTAATCTACTGGTTTATGAACCAGCAACCATTGGTAATGCATCGCGGATGGCTTCGGTTGATGCGATCGCTTCTCAAAGTCCATGTCGAGTAGTTGATCTAGTCACTGTTGATGGAGACGATCAAGGCATATCTGCACAAGTAGCGGCGTACTGCCCAATTCAAAAAAATCGCAGCGTATTAGTTTGCGGTGAATATATTACGCTTACTGGTGCAAAACCTGCCTTTGAGCGTGTTCATAGCATTTTGCCTGAGTTGCTGATTGCTGACTTACCTGTATTTTTATGGTGGAAGGATAGTCCTGCACCGAATACAAGAATGTTTGAAAAGCTAGTTAATCTGAGCGATCGCTTAATTGTTGACTCAGCAAATTTTGCCCACTCTGAATCCGACTTGCTCAAGCTTCAAAGCATGATCCAAGCAAGTACTCAGATTGCTGATCTTAACTGGCAGCGGCTTGCACCCTGGCAAGAACTAACTGCTCAAGCCTTCGATCAGCCTGATCGCCGTACTGCTGTCTGGGAAATTGATGGCATTACCATCGACTATGAACGTGGCAATAGCACACAGGCGCTCATGTTTTTGGGCTGGATCGCTAGTCGTCTGGGTTGGAATCCAACTGAGCGCAATACTGAGGGTGGAGATTACGATATTCAGAATATCGTTTTTGAAGGACGCAATAATATCAAAGTCAAAGCCGAACTTGCCGCGATTCCTATTGGTGATCCGGGTGAAGTTGTTGGCGACATGATCGGTTTACGCTTAACGGCTTCTAATCAGAATATGGATGCTTGCAATGTGTTCTGCTCTGAGTCTACAGGTTGTATGAGAATGGAGGCAGGTGGTAACGCGCAAAACTATCGCGTGCATCAGGTTTCACCTTTGTCTGACCAAAGTGCTGACACATTACTCGGTCAACAGTTACAACGCTGGGGGCGAGAAGTTTTATATGAAGAAAGCCTTGCTCTCACGGCAAAAATACTAGCGTTATAAATCACTTTTTTTACTAAGCCTTTAAAACCAGAATGTGTATCGCTCGCTGCGCGAGCGA
>JANXUJ010000053.1 GCA_025356295.1 Cyanobacteriota bacterium | reverse complement strand
ACTGTGCCATCAGAAAATACCAGTTGGGTAAGAGCCTCTTCACAAGATATTTTGCCAGACTTCATCAATTGCCAAGGACTGGTTAGTGTGGCAAAAGGAATCGGAGAATTAATAGTTTGAGAATTCATATTATCCTTGTGGCTCGAGGTTAGCATTAGGTAAACCTGCGGGTTGTTGAGCGCAAGTACCTGTTTGTTCACAGCGTTGATTCTTTTTACAAAAGTCAGAAAGTAAGCGCGATTTTTCGGATGCCTCTCCTAATCCAATATTGCAAATTTCGGGACTGCGAAATCCACAAATAGAGGAGAGGTCGATCGCTTGATGAGCGGAAATTTGAGCGAAGCAAATCGGTGGATTAGTGTTAAGAGAGGCAGGTTTAATATTGGGAAACCCTGTTAATAGAGTTTCGGCAAAGGTGGGATAAGCAAATAGAAGCGAGATAAATGAGGCGATCGCTGTCTTATTGGAAAGTTGTGTAAACATGAAAACCTACAAATTTTCTAAAAAATATTAGCTATATGTACGGCGCTTCGCGCCGCACATATAACCGTCAGAGGTTAAGGCATTGGGCGAGAACTAGGGGCATTGCCATAGATGAAAGCACTAGCAACCCACTCATTTGTGCCTGAGATCCGATACCAGCGGGCATCAGACGTACCAAGCCACAAATCTCTCTCAGTAGTGCCATATTGCCAAGCATCGAAGTAAACTCGTTGATTACCTGCGACTCGTCTAGTAATGCCAAAGTTTGTACCAGGACCAGAGCGAGCATTGACACCGCTAGAAGCACTGGTTCCAGAGAAGCTCACATAACGGATAGGATTGGTTGGAGGTGTAGAAGTATTACCTTTTACCCAGTAGGAGACATCAGAACGTCCGTTCACAGGAGTTACAAAATCGACAATGGCAACATTAGAACAATTAGATTCTGTAAACCAGTTTCCACCTTGGTTTGCGCCACGTACCGTAAGGTAGGTATTGCCATTTCGGACTGAAGTTCTCTCAACGAGACCTACATGTCCATAGGTAGGGTGAGCACCGCGAAAGCTTGGTTGCATGATGACAATTGCACCAACTTGAGGGTTACTGATACGGGTGAATCCAAGATTTGGCAAACTATAGATCATGTCCTTAGCATTGCCAACGGAGGTAGTGATACCAAAGCGATTTTTATCCGACACATTCGCAAGTGCTAGCAGCTTCACTGGGGCTAGCAAATGTTTGAGAAAGAGCGATGCTACTAGGAACTGCGGCAGCTAGGCTAAGGAGTAGGGAAACTGCGGTCTTTTTGAAGGAAGGCTTGATCTTTGTAAGTACTGTCATTACTTTGTTCGCTTGTGCTTGAAGTTGTTTAATCTTTTGAACACTGCGATTCTGCACTAGAGGTGGGAAGGGGGCTTTCCATTTATTTCTAAACAGAAAAGGCGATGCATTGCATCGCCTTTTCTCTATTTTCTCTGTTTTCTCAGTGGATAATTATTGTTCATACATTCTCCAAAGTTTACTGATATCTTCCTGCATCTGTTGACGCAAATCCCAAGGCGATAGTACCTCTACCTGCTGTCCCCAAGCTCGTAAACGCATAATTACAGCCCGATCGCCAACATGATATTCCACCCGACAATAGACATCTTTAGGGGGACGCGATCGCAAGATTTTTAAAAGCTTTTCATTCTGTTCAGGAGTATTCGCACTCGCATTCTTGAGCAAGCGTTCAGCATCATCATAGGAAATAGTTTTAAATAAAGCCGTGCGCTCAGTCCGTTCGATGTAATTGCCATGAAAATACTGATTAAACCTAAGTAGCATCGTTTGTTTTGGACGGAAAAAGTCAAACCCCAGCGCTCTCCCTATCTCCCCATTAACATCATCAATAGTTGGTAAGGTTCCTCGATCGCGTTTTTGCTTGAGGGCAATCGGAATCTGGCGATCGCTCCATAAGAGGGTGGTAATTGACTCAATGCGATCTAACCGATAGTCATACCAGTCTAGGGGCGTAATATCTGAAGGGGAGAGATTTTCATACGGAGCTTGACCATAGGCGTAGAGATAGGGAGCGCGTTGGTGGTAGCGGATGCAGACAGGATAAACAATTAAATCCAGTTGAGTATCAAACAAACGAGCGCTAGTATAGTTAATTTGAATCAGGGGAATATCTGCTTTTTCCCAACAGGTTTTGAGTTGCTGTTGTAAGTCTTCAATGCGATCGCTAAGCTGCCTTGGTACAATGTACTCCACATCAAGGAAAAAGCGCTGTACGCCATTAATTTCTTGTCCCAAGCTTTCCGCTAGAGAAACGATCTCTTCAATAGTAATGAAATTGCTAGGCGCGATCGCATCAGGTTCTTCTAAACTGAATAATTCTGGAAAAGCAGTAACTTTTTGATATTCTTTGCCTCTTTTTCCCTCTTGACCAGAAACTTCTTTAAGCCAACCATTTTTGACTAGCGACTCAAAATCATTCTGTAAGGTTCGTCCTGTAACCACAAATAGACGACCTTCGATTAAAGGAGTGGTTTTAGAAGAAGAACCATAAAGTAATATTTGCTCGACTTGCTGTGGATCAGCGATCGCGCATTCTTTGGCAAATTCAGACTTCCATTGTTGCGGATCGATGTCATAGTAAGGATCGAATAACCAATCAGTAACCGTTTTTGCACAGGGACAATCAGGATCGTGATGGATTGGAGTTGCCTTGTCGCGATCGCAATGATAGTCTTGGGTATCTGTAAAGAACTGTTTGCTCCATGCTTTCACGGAGAAGCTTTTGTCAAGGCTAACCGTTTGCTCTGAGGCAATATCTCCATAAAGCGATCGCAAGATTACCCAGAGACGTAATGCTTTTTGGAAGCTATTGTGTAAATAGGAGCCGTTGCCTAATAATTCTTGTAAGAGATTGACAGTGGGTGCGTAATCAAAAATGCATTCATTCATATATCTCTGAGAGCTTCCCCGATTTATGGTGTTAATGAAAGCGCCGCGTACTTTAACATAGATTACTATTTGATATACATAACACTTCATGAGTACTTTTTTAACGCAATTAAAGGGCAAAGTTTTGCAAGTTGGTTTTGGGCAGCCAGCCGATAACGATCGCATTGTCCGTGATGCAACTGAACAGATAGATGCCGCGATCGCTGCGGGAGAGTTGGGGGGAGAGGGGATATTGCTAATTGATGGGCGTGCTTCAGTGCCTGTTAGCTTTGCGATCGCTGCAAAAGTCGGACATGTTTTCGGAGCGATCGCGGTTGCTGATCCAAAGCTAGGAAAAGATACTTTTGTAGTCGCGATTACTCATAGTCCGACTTATAAGCTCGGTGCATTTTTGCGACTTGATGCTGCTCAAAATATTACATTTTTGCCTGAAAGCTCACCGCTCGAAACTTCTTCTAGTAGCTCAACCAGTTTCTTTGTGGAGCTTCAAGGAAATATATTGCTAGTGGATTTTAATCGCCTAGAACAAGTCAACAATGATCGGCTAGTTAGGGATGCTAGTAATGAACTCGAGCGCCTTGTGGCAACAGGTGAATTACGAGGTGGTGAGTTGCTTAAAATTAGCGGTCCAATTTCTCTACCTGTTAGTTATGTGATTTCGCATCGAGTTTCGCATCTATATAAGGCGATCGCTGTTTTCGATCCAAAGATGTCGCGCTATGTGGTTACAAGTAGCCATGATCTGAAATATCGGTTGGGAGATACGATCTTTTTTGATGAGTTAACCAATCCTGCGAGGGTGCGGGTAGTGCTATGCGGCTCTGCTAATTCGGGAAAGTCTTGTTTGCGGGAGGGGTTGAAACAAGCGCTGTGGAATCTGGAATCGAACATTTATCCATATGTGATCACGGCTCAACCTGATGGCGATGGATGCTTTACCTTTGAGACTTATCGTTACGATGATTCCTATGCTTTAGAGCTTAAACAAACTCTCAAATCTCAGTCTAACGGCTTTATGCCAGAGTTTGTGCATTTAGTCGCAGGGTGGATACGCAATGCTTCTTTACCGCTATCTTTGGTTGATGTGGGTGGCAAGATGTTGCCTGAAAACAAATTGATTATGAGTGAGGCAACCCATGCAATTATTTTGTCCAAAACCCAAGCGGAAATTGAGGAATGGCGATCTTTTTGTCAGTCTTTCAAACCACGCAATTTAGAGATTGTTGCTGAGTTGCATAGCATTTTAGAGGGGGATGGCGATCGCTTTGAGGAGACAGATCGTTTATTAACGGGTGAAATCTGCGGCATTAATCGTGGCGTTGATTTGTCTGATCGCCCCATTGTGAGGGCTATTGCCTTGCGGTTGGTGTCGTTGGTGCAGGCGACGGAAGGGGGGATTTCTTGATCTGTTTATGATAGTAGCGATCACATTGATATTTCTTATAGAAATTTAGATTATGTTTCCCGCTAATCGCTATGGATGGTTCTTTCGACTTACTTGTAAGGTAATCGGGTTTACGCTCTGTCTTACAGTGGGTCTGTTGTTTGCCTGTATGTTTTCGGTGAGTTTTGGTGGTTTTGCGATCGTTTTGGCTATCAGGGCGATCGCGCAGCCGTGGATCTTGCCTATTTTGTCGCTATTGATGGCTTGGATGTTTCTAGCGGTTTCGGTTGAGGCTTTACGATAGCCTCTAGATCCAATGATGGCTTAGGTATTGACGTATGATTTCCGATAAATTACACTAGCATCAGCGTTGACCAGTTCTAGGGGTCAGCCAGTACCTTGAAAACCGCATAACTTCGTCAACCCCAAGAAC
>JANXUJ010000047.1 GCA_025356295.1 Cyanobacteriota bacterium | reverse complement strand
CTATTGGCTTAAATAGGGTAGGGCATACCCAAATTTCTACGCCTGTGGAGAGTTCGACCTCTGCTAGTTAGATGTAAGTCTATCTGGTAAGTTGTCTCGCTGAATCAGGAATCTCAGTCACTTCAGTGCTGAGAGTGTCAAATCAGGATAAAAGTATTTACGTTTTGGCTCTACTTGAACTTTGACATCAGCGATATAAACTTCGCAAGAGCGATCAGTAAGAGCGATGTCTAAAATTTTAAAGGCATTAAGAGAAACTCGGTTATGGTTGCGACTGCTGCCAGCCATAGACACAACTTCGCCATCACAAAATTCATGGCGCATTTCTTGAGTTGATTCCCAAGCAAGATATTCTTCGTAGGACATTAAGAGGCGATCAGCAGGTAAAGCGACCATATTATTAAAAATAAAAGTACTTGAGCATAATTAAAAACCAGAGCTTGGGTCGCCCGCTATGCGGGCAACCCAAGCTTTTAGATTTTAAGATTACTTATATCTAAATTTTAGCAAAACACAAAAAAGTAAAAGCAGCGCCAAACGCTGCTTTTACTTTTTTGTGTTTATTTTTTCTTGGTAGATTTACTTACAGGGATTTCCACAATCACATTATCAATTTCAGTTATAGTTTCAAGCTCAAAAGACTCAGAAACGGACTCAGGAATAGCAACACTTACAGCAGGAGCTTTTGGTTCTAGATTGGGGGATTTCAGAGCTTCATCAAGAACTTGACGGGCATTTTCAGCTTGCGATCGCGCATCCAGAAATCGCATATTTAACTGAGCAAAACTTTTAAGGATTTTAAAACCTTCCTTAATGCTATTGATTTGTTCTTCAGAGACAATTTCATCGGTGAAGAGAATATCAATTTGCGATCGCACTTGCATCGCATCCGAGCGCAACTCTTGAATTTTGATTTTGAGCGTAGCCAGATTATTGAGAACCTGCACAGCTTGAGTGATTGGGTCTTCACGATCTTCTGACACGGCAAGCTCTTTTATTTCTATAAATTGATCGGGACTAAAGCCATCAGCAAGATCAGTATCGAGTTTGCCTGAGTCCATTAGTTCCATTAGTTCGACCATCGCTTTTTCGCGGGTCTTGGGCGAGTCTTTGCCAGTAACGGTGAGAATAATTTCGGGACTCTGGGCAAGGGTGTAGCGCGCCATATTTTTACCTATTTAATCAAAAGCCACTATATAGCAATCCTATTTCATTTTTGAGGTTAAATGATTTGAGAGAGTGCGCTCTACCTTTTTGTGTAGACTTAACGAGTTGGAAAGCTCTGTAAGACAGCAAAAAATTTAAAGCAAATTACCGCAAACTGCATGATTGGCAAATTGATTAGTGGGCGATATCAGATTATCCAAAACCTCGGTGCTGGTGGGTTTGGACAAACTTTTTTGGCTGAAGATTTGCAGTTGCCAGATCATCCTAAATGTGTCGTGAAACAGCTGAAACCTGCCTCGCGGGATGCTTTTATATTGCAAACTGCTAGCCGATTATTTGATGCTGAGGCGCGAGTTTTACATCGGTTAGGTAGTCACGATCGCATTCCCCGTTTATTAGCGCATTTTGAAGAAGATCATGAGTTTTATTTAGTTCAAGAGTTAATTGATGGATATGATCTCACCATTGAACTGATGCCGACTGGTCGCTCAGTTGATGGCTATCCAGTGGGTCGGATGAATCAAGCAGGGGCGATCGCTTTTTTAAAGGATTTGCTAGAGACTTTAGCTTTTGTGCATCAGGAGGGTGCAATCCATCGCGATATCAAGCCCGCTAATCTGATGCGGCGGCGGGTTGATCGCAAATTAGTGTTGATTGATTTTGGAGCAGTCAAACAAGTAGAAACAGCGATCGCGACAAATGCTACCGCAAGTCCAACTGTGGCGATCGGTACTGATGGCTATATGCCAAATGAACAGGCGATCGGCAAGCCTAAACCTTGTAGCGATCTTTATGCGGTTGGGGCGATCGCTCTTCAAGGACTAACGGGAGTCCTACCAAGTCAGTTATCAGAAGACATGAAAACTGGTGAACTAGCATGGCGAATATCGCCCTCGTATGCAGCGCTGAAATATCGCACCGATGTTAGTGATGATCTGGCGAAGATAATCGATAAGCTCGTTCGCTATGATTTTCGCGATCGCTATCAATCTGCTAACGAAGCATTAGCGGCGGTGAATCAATTGCCGAGGCAAGTACCTTCGATGATCTCTTCGGCTATTCCTACTGCTTTGTCAACAAAATCGTCAACAAATGCTCAAGAAATAACGATTATTTCCAATTTCAAAACCAGTTCAGAAATCGCCGACATTTCACCGACAATCGTCACCAACAATCATCTTCAGCCTCAGCCAAAAAATTGGTTGAGGATCGGGGCAATCAGTCTGGTGTCAGCGATCGCCATCATCAGCGCAGTTATGTTTTTACGTCCATCAACTACACTCAAAAACGCGGTAAATATTAATGCAATCTCACCAACTGCAAAATATTTGTTTTTATCAGAACGAGCGATCGATGATCGTGATTTGGCGGACAAGAGCGCACTGGAGTTAGACATTATGCGTAATGAAATATTTGCGCGTTATGGTCGTGGTTTCAAAGATGCTGAATTGCAGTCATATTTTAAAAGTCAGCCTTGGTATCAACCACGATACGAACCTGACAAGTTCCCTGAAGATTTATTAACACCAACTGAATTGCTAAATGTGCAGTTTATCAGTCAGTTTCAAGTCCGCTCTGCTCAACAAAAGAATCGCGATCCTGAGGCGATCAATTCTAAATGCGATTATACTCAACGCTTAGTTTCTGATCCGAATCCGCCGATCAATGTGCGACAAGGCGGGGGAAAAGATTTTCCCATTGTTGGGAAGTTAGATAATGGCGCACAGATTACGGTCGAAGTTGAGAAGCAAGGCTGGCTAAAAATATCTGCTCCGATCGCTGGTTGGATCGCCGCTAATCGCACAAAGCCGATCTGCTTCTAACCCTAAATCCCTGTAAAATCTTAAGGCTCCGCAAATAAACCAAGAACTAAAGTTCTTGGCTAAGCCTGCACTTGAGTGCAAGGCTGTTTTCTAATCCAATTATTATTTTAGCTCTGTGACAGAAATCTCTGATTGGAGCGATCTCGAAGCGCAACTCCAAGAAACCAAACAACTATTAGCCGAAATCGAGCAGCGGTTCGAGCAAGTTCAGCATGGCTTGCTTGAACGACAAGAACTGCAAAATCAGCATGAACAAATCAGTAAAAATTCTAGCCGCATGGCTAATCCTCAAAAAGAAGAACTTCGGCAACAACTACTAGAGCTAGGCGATCGCCTCGAACAAATCGAAAGTGATCTAGAAAGTCGTCTGCTTTCATGGAGTAGTTTTCGCGAACCCTTCTGGCAAATTGTGCGGTTCGGCGGTCTCGGCATCATCATCGGTGTGATTTTAAAAAGTTGTGCTAATTAACTAAATAATTGGGTCGTCCGCTCAGCGGGCGACTCAATTATTTAGGTTTTCTTTTAATTATTTTGAACCTTTTGATTGTGGTGTTGGTCAAAACCCTCGTACAGATAATTAAGCCTTCTCACACACACCTAATCAAAAAGGGGAAATCTCAAATGCTTTCTAATTTTAAGAAAATCTTGGCGATCGCTTGTGTAACGATGGCAGTCGGAGCCGTCACATTGCCTAACCTCGTCTCGGCCCAAAACACCACCCAAAACCAATCTGAAAAGCGGATGCCTCGTCAGGGTGGCGGGTGGCAAAAGTTGAACTTGACTGATGCTCAAAAGGCTCAGATCAAGACGATCAAAGATAATGCTAAAACTCAGCGCCAAAGTGTTTTCACAGCTGAACAACGTGCCAAGCTAGAACAGGCTCGTCAATCTGGCGATCGCAAGGGCGTTTTTAAGTCACTAAATCTGACTGATGCTCAGAAACAACAGATGAAGGCAATCGGTGAAAGCACCAAAGCTCAAATCAAGAATGTCCTCACTCCTGCTCAGCAACAACAACTTGAGCAAATGAAGCTAGACCGCAAACAAAATCGCGGTACACGCTAGAAGCAAGCAGAATAGAGTTGCTTCTCCGCTAAAGGTGAGGGAATAACTCTATTCCGCTTGAGGGACTTCCTTCCATAAGGTCGAAGTTTCGCGAATGCTTGAAAAGGTTCCATTTCCTAAAATCAAATGATCTAAGAGAGGAATACTCAGCATTCGCGCTGCCTCGAGCAGTTGCCTTGTCAGTGTGATATCTTCTGGGCTAGGAGTTGTATTACCCGATGGATGGTTGTGCGCCACGATTAACCTGACTGCGCCACTTTTTAATACTTCTCGAAAAATATCACGCGGATGAGCGATCGTTTCAGTCGCTGTCCCAATCGTGATAATCCGTTGAGCAATAATCCGATTTTTATTGTCGAGCATCACTACCGCTAAGCGTTCTTGAGCTTGCCACATCAAGTCTTGACTGAGTGCGGCGGCGGCGACAGATGGTTCGGTAACTTCCGTTAGATCAGGAAGCTTGGCATAGAGCGCTCTCTTTCCTAGCTCGATCGCTGCCAAAATAGATGTTGCTTTTGCGGGCCCCACGCCCTCGATTTGCATTAGCTCTTGGGGCGAAACATTCTGCAAAGCTGCTACAGGATCGCTAGTGCGATCTTTGCTAATAGTTTGCAAGATTAGATGTCCCAATCCTACTGCTGATAGTTTCCCCGCACCTTGTCCCGTTCCTAATAAGATCGCGATTAATTCGGCATTTGATAAACTACAAACTCCCTGACTGAGTAATCTCTCGCGTGGGCGATCGCTCTCCGCCATATCGACAATTCGCAGAGAGTATGTCATCCTACGGTTAAATCCAGATTTGTAAAAAGCCTTTTCGCATCTTATCGCAAGTTGATCAAAATACTTATAAATCAATAAATGACTCAAGCAATCACACCGCCTCTAACCTTGTATGATCGCGATCTTAATTTGTGGTTAGAAGAGGCGATCGCGAAATTAAAAACAGGTGATTTTCACAATCTAGATGTCGAAAACTTAATTGAGGAGTTAGAAGGTTTGGCAGGTAGAGATCGGCGCGAATTAGAGTCACGTTTGACTAGATTGATTGAACATATCCTCAAACGTTGCTATGTCAATTTGCCTGAATGTTATCGAGGCTGGGAAATTACCATCGTTAACCAAAGGGCTGAATTAACCACATTATTAGAACAATCTCCCAGCCTCAAAAGTTATTTCTCACAGGTTTTTGACCGTGCTTTTGATACTGCTATCAAACTGGTAAAGCTAGAATATCCTGACACTAATTTTTCTGCTGTATGGCAGTTTAGCCGAAATATTGACTCACTGTTAACTATTGATTTTTGGAGAAAGAATTAAAAGTAGTTGCCAAAAAGGAAGAAATTGCTAAGAAATTTCTTTCTTTAATCAATCCGAATCACTCCCTAGTAATCGTGTTTTTTGTTAAAGATGCGATAACTATATCGGCTTTTTTATTTATACACTAGGGGGATAGATATTGTTAACATTCAGATTTATTATTAGTATCATCTAAATTGTTGAAATCATAGTAAATCAACACCTTGAAAACATAAATGTGGGCTAATCGCCTTACGGCATCAGAGGGTTGGAGCAGTTAGCATGGCTGAAGCATACCTGCTCGGCACTTCACACGATCAAACAACATTGATCATTCAGATTGATCATCAGTATATGCTCAACGCTTTTACATTAAAATTTGAAGCATCAGAGAGTTAATGGTCAGACTAACACTTTTCATGACTTTGCTCTATGCTTAAAAATCCCCAAAGTAAGCGCACAAGTATTCAGTCAGAGTGCTGGCTGGGAATCCAACTCTTTGAGATTCAAAATTAGAAATCTGTGGCTGTAAAATGACTTTACATTGAGATAAAAATTGTTGCTTGTCAGGCACTTTAGCCTTCAACTGTTTAAGCTGATTTACAACGTCAGGATTGATATTATTTTCTACAGACTCAGCCCTTTGTTGTATTTCTACCCATTTGCTGATTTGGATTAATTCAGCCCGATAAACCTTAAGTCGATTTTGAGCCTCAGTATAGAGAACAGATTCAGGAGGAATATCTTCTAACATCCTCAGGGCTTGCTGACGCTTATCTTGAGCAGATTTCCAGACAGTGGATTTGTGTGGTGGACTTTGTGATAACTTAGCTGCTTCAAGCGTACCATTCTTGGCTGACTCTAGTTTCTTATTGGCTGCTTGTTCGATAGTTACTTTGCGATCAAAGGCTTCTAATTTTGGGTGTAAAATTGTTAGCTGTTTCTGAGCATCTGCATATAGTGAGACAGGACGATCAGGAATTTCTTCTAATTGAGAAACTACCGTTTGAAGTTGATTGCGTGTTTCCGCGAGTGCATCCAGTTTAGTGATTTTTTTTGGATTCAGGTTTTGGCTTTCCAAGTTCTGTGAATTTGTTAAATACTGTTGCTGGATAGAGCGATCCCATACCAACCAACAACCAATTCCTAATACTGCGATCGCTACTGTACTGACTGCGATCGCTGGGAACATTGAGCGAAGATCAAAACTAATTCTTCTTGCCGATTTATTTGCAGGTTCACTCACAAATTCATTTACAGCCTCAGTTTTTGTGGTGGGTGCAAGCGTGGCTTTGCTAGTAGATCGTCTGGTTGGGGGAAGTGGCAAGGGTAAGGGTTTTGCCACTGCTGTGATTTCGTCTAGACCAAAATCTTCTTCTATCCAAGCATTTTTATCTATTGGCGATCGCCGACTTGGAGCCTGACTATTTATGTCGGGTGTAATTTTATCTGGTGGAAGAGAGCTATCTAGATCAAACTCGAAGTTCTCCAGTTCAAGTTCACCTAAATTTATATCTCCTAAATTAAAATCCTCTATTTTAATGTTGCTAATTTCATCGCTGTGGCTCTCAAAGTCATCAGGAATATTTGGCTTCAGATTGCCAATCAAAATATCCATCTCATCATCTTCACGACCGAGTGTTAGAGGTTTGCGGCGCTCTGCCTCTCTAAAACCTTCTAGCTCTCCAAAGTCTTCTAGTTCATCAAGATCAAGTTCAATTAATGGCAAGGGAGACTTAATATCGGCTATTTTTTGCCACTCAGGATGCTTTGCTCCAGATAATCTACCATACACAACTAAGCTGTCAGCCCATGCGATCGGCATCTGATCAATACGGCGTTTCACAATATCATAGAGAGAGGCATAGTCAAGGTCGTCACCCTCGGCTCTGGTGAGCAGCACATGCAACTGAGATTCTTTGCGGCGAATTTGGATTTTTACCTTATAGTTTTGAAGGTCTTCCTGTAGCGCACTGACAATAATAGCGTCATCCATCTTGACATCCTCACCCTTGCGTTTCGATCGCACATATTAAACGAAAAGCTATCCAAACACCTAACAAAAAGATGAACTTTTTGCTTCAAATCTACACTACATTACGACGTTGGTGGACAGAGTTTTCATTGCAAACTAAGCTAATGGCTTTGATTACGCTGTTAGTTTCTTTGCTAATGAGTGCTGTCACCTTTTGGGCAGTAAATGATATTCAGACTGATGCTCGCCTCAATGATACGCGCTTTGGTAAAGATTTGGGATTATTACTTGCCGCTAATGTTGCCCCGTTAGTTGCTAGAAATGATTTACAGGAATTAACTCGTTTATCTCGAGAGTTTTACGATAGTAGCTCTAGCATTCGCTATATTCTTTATGCCGATCCTGATGGGGAGATATTCTATGGGATTCCATTTACCTCAAATGAGGTGCAAAATTCTTTAAGTATCAGACGGAGGATTCAGTTACCCGAAAACACCATGATGCGTCCCGATCGCCCATTGGTACGTCAACACATTACGCCCCAGGGCGAGGTTACTGACATATTTGTGAATTTGCAACATGAGGGAAAGACTTTAGGGATTATTGCGATCGGGATTAACCCAAATCCAACGGCGGTTGCTTCTTCGAGCCTGACCTTGGATGTGACCACAGCTGTATTTGTATCAATATGGGCAATGGTGATTTTGGGAGCAGCGTCAAACTCCGTGACGATTACCCGCCCACTTAAAGAATTAGTATCAGGGGTGCAAAATATTGCCAGTGGGAATTTCAAACAACGGATTGATTTGCCATTTGGGGGCGAGTTGGGAGAATTAATTCGTAGCTTTAATGAAATGGCACAACGCCTAAAAACTTATCAAGAACAAAATATTGAGGAATTAACGGCGGAGAAGTCAAAGCTGGAAACCTTAGTGTCCACGATCGCAGATGGCGCATTGTTACTTGACTCAGATATGCGGATCGTCCTTGCTAACCCTGCGGCGATTAAAATCATGGGTTGGGATCAAGATTTAGAAAAGGACAATTGGCAAGGCAAAAGTATTCTGAATATTCTGCCCGATCGCCTGAGTGCTGATTTGGGGCGATCGCTAATGCAAATTGCCACAGGCGATCGCGAAGGCGGTGAATTTCGGATCATGGCTTCAGGCGATAAAGGCGACTCAGTGCTTGCTCATGCTTTTCGTATCTGGATTACCAGCGTATTAAGCTCAAGCAATGCGATTAAGGGAATTGCCATCACGATTCAAGACATCACGCGTGAGGTGGAGCTAAATGCTGCTCAGAGTCGATTTATTAGCAATGTCAGCCATGAATTACGCACACCTTTATTTAATATCAAGTCCTTTATTGAGACGCTCCATGAATATGGCGATGAGTTAAGTGATGAGCAGAAAAAAGAATTTCTCGGTACGGCTAATAGTGAAACCGATCGCCTAACTCGTCTTGTTAATGATGTCCTTGATCTATCGCGTTTAGAGTCAGGTCGTCAGTTTCATTTTTCAGCGATCGACTTGTCAGAAACGATTGAGCAAACGGTGCGAACTTATAAGCTAAATGCTTCATCTAAAGGTGTTGAGCTAGTTCATGAAATTGAGCCAAATCTTGAGCGTATTTGGGGTAATTACGATTTGATTTTGCAAGTTTTATCCAATCTGGTCGGCAATGCTCTCAAATTTACAGATACTGGTGGCAAAGTCACAATTCGGATTTATCCGTGGCAAGACCAAACCACCACCCAGCCTCATCGCATCGTAAATTATGTGCGGGTCGAGGTTGCGGATACGGGTTATGGTATTCCTGCCGAAGATTGCGATCGCATTTTTGATCGTTTTTACCGCGTAGAGGATAAAGTTCACACCCTCGAAGGCACGGGCTTAGGTCTATCAATCGTCCGCAACATCATCGAAAAGCATCACAGCGTAATCCATATCAAGAGCGCAGTTGGGGTTGGCACTACATTCTGGTTCGACCTGAGCGTATATCAAGATCGTTGTGAGTTACCCGTAGTTACGGAGACCAATTCACTTGCACAAGCAATGATGGCTTAAGACCTAAAAAAAGCACAAACTTCAAAATAGCAAGAAAATTTGCTGTCACCACTACATACTAAAATGACTCCTAGAGAAAGTTTCAACATTTCTTAGTTTTCATCTATTCCTAAGGTCACAAAATTTATGGTCGCAACCCCTAAAACCACAAACGCAGCCACTCCTGCCTTCAAAGATGATTTTCGCGAAGGGATTCAGTACTTTGGCGAACCGTTGGAGGGGTTCGATGAGCTAGGACGTATACCAGTTCTTAGTCCTGACAAGTCTGGCGTTTCTGACCCAAGCGATCGCGCGGCAGTATTTCAAACTTTATTAGCTGCCGATGCTCTGCGCTATCTGACCTTACAAGTTACAGCCAGCAAAGCGTCAGGGCAT
Source organism: Cyanobacteriota bacterium (assembly GCA_025356295.1). GTDB lineage: Bacteria > Cyanobacteriota > Cyanobacteriia > Pseudanabaenales > Pseudanabaenaceae > Pseudanabaena. Next base: position 2,928 of record JANXUJ010000047.1, on the reverse strand, counting down.
CCAGGTGGATTTGCGAGTAGTGCTGAGGCTGTGGCAGCATTTTATATGCTGGGTCACAAGAATATGCCCACTGAGGTCGGACATCATGCCCCAGGCTACTACAGCGCCATGTTTCTCGACCGATCGCTTGAAGACATGGGTATCAGTACTGTGACCCAAATGCGCGATCGCTACCGCGAAACTCATGGTCTGCTTGGACACTTGTCGGGATATATTCCTGGGATTCTGTCTCCTGCGGGTCCACTTGGACAAGGACAACATTTTGCGATGGCGGCGGCTCTGTTGCATCGCGACAAGCTTTTTCCTGTGACGATGGGCGATGGCGGCATGGGTGAACCATACCCGATTAGTGCGATCGCGCATTTTCATACTGCTTATCCAGAAGTGACAAATTTTATTCCCATTCTGGTTTGGAATGGTTTCAGCCAAGAACATCACAGCATGGTTTCCACTAAGACCAATGCGGAAATGATTGCTTTTTGGAAAGGGAATGGATTTGATGAAGTAATTCTCATTGATGCGAAGGATTTTGATGATCAACAGCAAACAGAAGCTTATGTCGATAGTACAATCTTCTCTTTTAAGCAACGTCTTGCGTTTACAGAAGCGGTTCTCGTTGGTGCTGACAAAGCCACCAAATTAGCTTTCGGCGGTAAGCTGACTGTGTTTATCATCAAGCAACTCAAGGGCGCTGGAGTTCATGCACTCGGCGCAAAATCTCATAATCTTTATGCTCATCACACTCTGGATAATGCAGACGTGATTTCAGGTTTAAAAACTCGCGCCCTCACCCCTGAAGCATGGCAAACCGTGCGTACCAATCTTGAATGGGCAGGTGGTGGTTCTTCTTCTAAGACCGCAGTTACTGAATCTGTACTTCCCTTAACCGATTTGGGAAACTTGCCTCTTGAAGAATATGCGATCGCGGAATCCAAAGTTTCGACAACATCAATGGGTCGCTTAGTTGGCTATGTTGGACAAACTGATAAGCGTTACATTGTCACTAATGCTGATGGGAATGAAGCTTCAGGAATTGTGAATATCAACCAAGCCCTGAAAATCAATCACCCCACCAAAGATGATCTGTATAATCAAGCCCCTGGCGGTCAAGTTTACGAACCTCTCAGCGAAGATGCTTGTGCTGGTTTAGCAGTTGGCTTAGCACTAATGGGAAGTCGGACACTTTGGTGTTCTTATGAATCCTTTGCAATTAATGGGCTGCCAATTTGGCAAACCGTCACTCAAGCGATGGCAGAACTTCGCCGCCCAACTCCAGCTACTGTCTGCTTATTCACCGCAGGCGCATTGGAGCAAGGTCGCAATGGCTGGACACATCAACGTCCTGAAATCGAAGGTTACTTTGCTTCGATGATGCGAAATGGAAATGTGTTCCCTCTATTTCCGCTTGATGCAAATAGCATTCAAGTTTGTTATGACTGGGCGCTAAAGGCAGTCAATAAGGGCGTGGTAATCACCGCAAGTAAATCACCTTTAGCGATTCGGACTACTTTTGAGCAGACCAGACAAGCTCTCGAAGATGGTGCGATCGCCCTGCAAGAAATCGCTGGCAATAAAAAAGTCGTCTTCGCTGTAATCGGTGATTTGATGCTAATTCCTGTTTACGAAGCTGCTCAAAAGCTAGCGGAACAAGGTATCGGCTCCAAAATCGTCTCAATTATCAGTCCCCGCCGCCTCTATCGTCCGTCTGACGTGGCGTGGAACACTTGCTCAGAGCCAGATGGCAAGTTCCTTAGTGATGCTGATTTTGAAGCGTTCTTTGGTGGTGATGCTCTGATCGGCGTGGTTGGTGGCGCTTCGGCAATGCTCGAACCCGTGATGCTTCGTAGTAACAGCAAGCGTGATGTCTTTGCATGGAAGCGCGGCGAAACTACAGCTTCAGTCGGTCAATTGTTTGACTTTAATGGCATGAATGCTGAGGCGATTTGCGATCGCGCCAAGCAGTTGATTAGTTAAACTTACTTGACACTCAAACTATAGATTTATTATCAAGAGTGACGCAAAGCGTCACTCTTGATAATAAAAAATTTGGATTTTATCGCAGCGCAAATCACTGTAGATAGACTAATTCCAAAATTGAGTATTTAGCATTAAGTCAACATCACGGCTAAACTGCCATGTACTAGGAAACTTGTTTGTATATTTGACACTCTCAGCGCTAAAGCGACTGAGATTCCTGATTCAGCGAGACAACTTACCAGATAGACTTACATCTACAAGGCAGAGGTCGAACTCTCCACAGGCGTAGAAATTTGGGTATGCCCTACCCTATTTAAACCAATAGCCAAGATATTCAAAGCCGCATTGTGGTCACGGTCTAAAACTGTACCGCAATGACTACATTGATGAGTTCTCTCACTCAGCGATTTCTTGACAGTTGTCCCACAAGTTGAACAATTCTGGCTTGTATATTGAGGCGGCACAGCAATTGTGACCTTACCAAACACCTTGCCAAAATACTCAACCCAATTACGAAACATAGACCAGCTTGCATCACTAATGGACTTGGCTAATCTATGATTCTTGACCATGTTGCAAACTTGCAAATCCTCATAAGCAATCAGGTCGTTAGACCGAACTACGCACCTTGCTGTTTTTACCGCAAAGTCTTTACGTTGCCTACTTACTTGCAAATGTTTTCTGGCTAACCGCTTAACTGCTTTACGGCGATTAGCTGATCCTTTTTTACGCTTAGAGACTTTACGTTGCAAATTTTTGAGTTGACGTTCTGACTTTCTCAGGAATCGAGGATTCTCAACAACTTCACCCTTTGAATCGGTGTAGAAATGGTTTAAGCCAACATCTAAACCAATCGTGGTTTGAGTTGGCTCCATTTCTTCGCGGCGATCAACATCGACACAAAACTGAGCATAGTAACCATCAGCCCGTTTTACTAGCCTGACTCGTTTA
>JANXUJ010000033.1 GCA_025356295.1 Cyanobacteriota bacterium | reverse complement strand
ACCCCATGCAGTGCCATCACCGTCACCATCACCCACGCCGACATTGATGACTACGGTGTCATTTTTGAGATAGTCACTGGCGGAGTTGCGATCATATTCTTGCGGTGTGCCATCTTTCATCATCACAAAATCGCCAAGTTGAATGTTCAAAATATCTTGATCAAAATCAACACCCGAACGCCCTGCTGCTGCTGCGATTCTGCCCCAGTTAGGATCATTCCCAAATACTGCCGATTTAACCAGTGATGAACCAACAATCGTTTTGGCAATTTGACGCGCCGCCTCGGTACTCGATGCGCCAGTCACATTCACCTCGATCATGCAGGTTGCGCCCTCACCATCACGGGCGATCGCCTTCGCTAAACTCATACAAACTTCTTGCAACATCGCCTGTAGTTGCAACGCCGCAGGAGAATCTTGATCACTAATGCTTACGCCCGACTGACCATTGCATAGCGCTAACACCATGTCATTAGTGCTGGTATCACCATCGACCGTAACTTGATTAAAACTCGCATCAATTGAGCGTGATAGCATTGTTTGCCAGAGTTTCGGCTCGACAGCCGCATCACAGGTCACAAAACCAAGCATTGTCGCCATGTTGGGGTGAATCATGCCCGAACCTTTGCAGATGCCACCAATTCGGACGGGTTTGCTATCGATGATTGTCTCTAAGGCAATACTTTTAGGTACAGTGTCCGTGGTCATGATTGATCGCGAAGCTGCTTCTCCACCATCGGGTGAAATCAAAGTCACAATTTTGGCAATTCCCGCGCGCATTTTGTCCATCAGCAACTGCTTACCGATTACGCCTGTGGAGGCAACCAAAACGCCATCTTTGGTATCTAAAGCTTTTTGGACAAATTCCGCCGTTTCTACCGCATTGCGCCAACCTTCTGCACCCGTACTCGCATTGGCTTGCCCTGCATTGCACAAGATCGTGCTGATGTTACCTCCCTTTGCCAATACTTCACGGTTGAAGTCTACACAAGCAGCTCTGACACAAGACTTAGTAAACACACCTGCGGCGATCGCGGGTACATCTGAAGCGATCAAAGTTAAGTCAGTTGCACCTGATGGTTTTAGTCCAACTGCTATCCCTGCTGCCTTGTAGCCTTTTGCGGCAGTCACGCCGCCCGAAATTACTTGCCAATCTGCCATGTTTTTATCGAGTTCCTCAGTTAGTTAATTAGCTTTTATGTGGCGCGAAGCGTCACATAAAAGCTAAGTATTTTTTAAATTCCTGTGAGCTTGGCGATCGCTCCTTCTAACGAGCTTGGTAGCGATCGCAATAACTTACGCTTCTCAAAATCTACAGCAACCAGCGTAACCACTGCTGTTACACATAAGTCAGTTTCGGTGCGAATTTGATATTCCCAATTTAGCCGCACTTTATCGGGTATCAGCTTGGTCATCACTAGCACATCGTCACCCATCCTTGCCGAACGGTGATAGCGCAAAGACATCTCGGCAACTGGCAAGTCCACACCTGCGGCAATTAGCTCTTCAAAGCTCATGCCCACCGATCGCAAGCATTCCACTCTAGCGGCTTCCATCCAAGTTAAATAAGTGCCATGCCAGACTACGCCTGAATAATCGGTATGGTGTGGATAGACGTGCAATGGATAGTTAAACCAACCTTCATTTTCAGAATTAGGCTCAATGATATTGGTTAGAGACTTAGAGGCTATATCTCTATCTAGATTCGTATCTGTATTAGTCATGACGTTTATCTCTCACAATAGATTTTCTAAACGGCGGCGCATCATCGCGATTACGGGGTCTTCGATCGCTATTTCATCTTCTAATTCTGATGATACATTTTCGTCTTGATCTAGATTTTTAGACCAATCAGTTTTATCAACATTTTTTTCAGGTGGAACTAGCAGAGCATCAGTTGGGACAATGTTTAAGTCATATTTTGCATCTTCACAAAATTCTTCTAATTCCTGCTTATCAATGATCTCCACTGTCAGCGTTAAGAAATCTTGCGCTTCCAACATTCCCGCATAACGAATGGCATCATCTTCTTGCTCAAAAGCAACAATGATATTATTGCTTTCTATTTGCAGAGTATAAATACCTTCATTATCGGTGCGTGCGTTATATAGCAATACCCAAACTTGCATAAGAAAAACTTGACCACTAAAAAAGCTCTAACATTGTATAACATCCCTACTTGTTACTTAATTTAAGGAATTAGAACTTTGCGTCTTGATCGCTACACAACAGGTGATTACACTACAGGTGCGCCAATCTGGAAACAACTGCTTTGGTACTTCATCGGAACGCCAATTTTACGGAGCTATTTAATTCCGTTTTCGATTATAAAAGTTAATATTTTGCGGTGGTTTGGGGCAGAAATCGGTCAAGGTGTACGAATCAAAACAGGGGTACGCGTAAAATTTCCGTGGCGCTTAATCATTAAAGATTTTGTCTGGATTGGTGAAGATGTTTGGCTAGATAATCTTGCTCTGATTACCATCGAGAGCCATTGCTGTATCTCTCAATCGGTTTATCTCTGCACTGGCAATCACGACTGGGGCGATCGCGACTTCGCCCTAATTACGGCTCCCATTTATATCGAGTCAGAATGCTGGATTGCAGCACGGGCGACTATCGCTGCTGGCGTGCGCGTTGGCAAGGGTGCAGTCTTAGGTCTAGGCAGTGTCGCCACACGATCGCTAGAACCAATGACGATTTATAGTGGCAATCCTGCGATCGCTATCAAACTGCGAGAACCTAAAACTGACGCAAATCTCTGACCAGCACCTTCTGTATCTGAATCAATATCGCCCCACCCAAGACTGGCAAGCCGTAGCAATCTTCGCCAGACAAAACTGTGAGCCAGCAACCGATAGATTTTGTCAAGAATTAATCGACTTGGAGCGAATTAAGCGCGTATATCTAGAAGACTTACGGCAAGAAACAAATACCGAACTGAGGGATAACATAGTAGAATTCACAGAAGCAGTATTAGTATACAAATTCCCTAAGTTAAGTCGTCAAGAGGTTGAAGCCATGTTACACATAGCGATCTAAAGAAAATTCGCGTCTATCAAGATGCGATGCAGGAGGGTAAACAAATTGGCAAACCCTCTTGTTTGCAAATTGGCGAACAACGGGGCTTAGTAAAAGGATAGCGATCGCTATCTAATCATAACGAAACTTTTCCTAAGCCTTGTCGCAAAATCTGGGGATTAAGATCATCGGTCAAGTCAAGAATCGTGGAAACTGCATAATGGTAGTCTGAGCCATCATCGACAATCACATCGACTAATTTAGAAAAGTAATCAAATAGCTCCATTTTTGGCAAATTATGGACATCGCGATGCTGATTGTTTTTATGGCGATCGCCATAATCTTCATCATCAAGAGCGTCCTCCGTTAAGTTCGCTGATGTCGAAATAATCGGGTTCCCTAACGCCTCAATCAGAGCTTGTGAGACTCCGTGATCAGGAAATCTAATTCCTGTGGTCTTGCGCTTGGGACTTAAGACCAATTTCGGCACAAGTTTTGTCGCTGGTAAAATGAATGTAAATGAACCAGGGACAAGACTTTTCATGGTGCGATAGTTGACATCAGACACCTCTGCATATTCAGCAATATTCGAGAGCGATGAACATAAAAAAGTGAGTGGTTTATCGTTCGATAGCTGCTTGAGTTGGCGTACACGTTGCACGGCTGACTTTGACATCAGGTCACAGCCGATTGCATAAACCGTATCCGTGGGATAGAGCATCACCGCACCGCCTCGCAAAGCTGACACGATTTGGGCGATCGTGCGTGGTTGGGGGTTGTCAGGATGTAGTTGGTGGATCGTTGCCATAGTTGCGCCTCGCGCTAAAGGATTGTTTAGAAAAAGCACGTTTCGCGTGCTTTTTCTAAAGATTTTTGTAGAGATTTTTTCTAAAGATATTGCTTGTTCATCAAAGGTTGTAGCACTTCAGGGATCAAGATGCGCCCATCAGGCTGCTGATAATTTTCGAGAATCGCGGTCATCGTCCGCCCGACTGCTAAACCAGAGCCATTGATCGTATGCAAAAATTCTGTGCCTTTCTTACCCTTACTTTTAAAGCGAATATTGGCACGTCTTGCCTGAAAATCATGAAAATTTGAACAGCTAGAAATTTCGCGATAGGCGTTGGCGGCGGGAAGCCAGACTTCGAGGTCATAGCATTTTGCTGCACCGAAGCCAATGTCACCTGTGCAGAGTTTGACCACGCGATAGGGAAGTTTTAAGGCTTGCAAAATTGATTCGGCATCACGGACTAGCTGTTCATGCTCTTCAGACGATTTTTCGGGCAGTACAAATTTGACGAGTTCGACTTTGTTGAACTGATGCAAACGGATTAAGCCTCTGGTGTCACGTCCATAACTGCCTGCTTCACGGCGGAAGCAAGGCGTATAGGCGCAATGATGGATTGGTAAGGATTCACCATCAAGTATCTCATCGCGATAGAGATTAGTAACAGGCACTTCGGCGGTGGGAATCAGCCACAGATCGTCATCTGCACATTTAAATAAGTCGTCAGCAAATTTGGGTAACTGCCCAGTACCAGTCATGCTGTCAGTATTGACTAAAAGTGGTGGTGCGACTTCGATATAGCCATTAGCTGTATGGATATTTAGCATAAACTGGATCAGGGCGCGTTCGAGGGCGGCTCCTGCACCGATTAGCGTCACAAAGCGGGCTTGAGATATCTTGACGGCGCGTTCAAAGTTGAGCAGTCCTAATTTTTCGCCAATGTCCCAATGCGGCAAAATATCGGTGCGCGTAGTTTTGTATTCATCGCCCCAACGCCGCACTTCGACATTCTCTTTTTCATCTTTACCGATAGGAGTGGTTTCGCTAGGTAAGTTCGGTAAAGTCATCAAAATGAGATGACTCTCTTCACGCAAAGCTTTCTCTTGCGGTTCGAGTGAGGCTAGCAGTTGTTTGACTTCGTGCGATCGCGCTTTTAGTACTTGTATCTCGTCATTAGGCGCACCCGACTTCATCTTGAAACCCACTTGCTTACCGATGTCGTTGCTTTCAGCTTGCAAATGCGATCGCTGAGTTTCTAGCACACGAATTTCCTGCTCTAATTCGACCAGTTTACTGATGTCGTGACTTTTACCTCGGCTATTGAGGCGAGCTTGCACCTGTTCGGGCTGCGATCGCAAAAGCTTAATATCTAACACGAACTTTTATTTACCTAAACGCAATCCAAGAATCATAACTCACCGCGAGAGGTGAGAGCAACTGGCGGTGATCGAACTCACATTAACCGCGAGTAATTCATCGTACAGTGAGAACTAAAGGCGATACTTCACGCTGCCCTCTCCTCTAGATCATGAAAGAAATGATTCCTCCAGCCTCTCAAAATCATCTCAAAATTCTATTTACTCTTGGCTTGGCAAGTTTTAGTTTATTAGTTCCCAATTCCGCCTTGTCGCAGATTATTCCTGACAGTACAACAGGGACGGGAGTTATCCCCATCTCAATCAACAAAGACCTTGTTATCGGTGGCACGACTAGAGGTACTAATCTTTTTCAGAGTTTTACAGAGTTAAATGTTGCTACTGGTCGTGGACTGTATTTCAATAATCCTGCTGGCATCACTAACATTTTTGCGCGCGTGACGGGAGGGAATCCCTCAAATATTTTGGGGCAGTTAGGTGCTTTAACTCCACTAGGAGCGTTAGGTACTGCCAATTTGTTTTTACTAAATCCTAATGGAGTCATATTTAGGAAAGATTCGAGCCTGGCTTTGGGTGGGTCTTTGTATGTGACCACAAGCGATCGCGTTCGCTTTGCCGATGGGACGACTTTTAGTACTAATAGCCCTGAACCAGCTGCCCTCTTGACTTTAAGTATTCCTGTAGGACTGGGATTTGGGAATAATACTGGAGTGATCACAGTGCGATCAGAGACACCTCCAATTAGCGCGCTCCCTCTCCCTCCCCAAATCACCCAATTAGTCCGTCCACTTACTGGCTTAATCACATTACCAACTACTGCGATCGCGCTAGTTGGTAGCGCCATAAATCTGGAGGATAATGGCTCGATTTTGTCACTAGGTGGCGTAATAGAACTCGGCGGCGTAAAAAATGGCGAAGTTGCTTTGATTCCTAATGGAAATAAATTTGCTCTCTCTTATGCCAATGTCAGTCAATTTGGCAATGTTCAACTCTCTGGCACTTCGAGCGTTAATAATATTGGTCTGACAGAAGGCGATATTAAAATTGTGGGCGATCGTGTCAGTTTATTAGA
>JANXUJ010000013.1 GCA_025356295.1 Cyanobacteriota bacterium | reverse complement strand
TCACGAAGCTTTAGCGATCGCCATGAATCGCATCGGCGGCAAGTCTAATACTGGCGAAGGTGGTGAAGACCCTGATCGTTACACATGGACAAATGAGCTAGGCGATTCCAAAAATAGCGCCATCAAACAAGTTGCTTCTGGTCGTTTCGGCGTGACTAGCCTCTATCTGTCGCAAGCCAAAGAACTCCAAATTAAAATGGCACAAGGCGCGAAACCAGGTGAAGGCGGTCAGTTACCAGGCAAGAAAGTCTATCCGTGGATTGCCAAAGTTCGCCACTCTACTCCCGGTGTCGGCTTGATTTCGCCTCCTCCTCACCATGACATCTACTCGATCGAAGACCTTGCTGAGTTGATTCATGACCTCAAAAATGCTAACCGCGCCGCCCGCATTAGCGTCAAGTTAGTTTCAGAAGTTGGAGTTGGCACGATCGCCGCAGGGGTTTCTAAAGCCCATGCTGATGTCGTTCTCATCTCTGGCTATGACGGCGGCACTGGCGCATCGCCTCAAACCTCGATCAAACACGCTGGCTTACCGTGGGAACTTGGGCTTGCTGAAACTCATCAAACTCTTGTGCTTAATAATCTACGCGATCGCATCGTGGTCGAAACCGATGGACAAATGAAAACAGGTCGTGATGTCGTCATCGCCGCGCTACTCGGAGCCGAAGAGTTCGGGTTTGCCACTGCGCCTCTAGTCACGCTCGGCTGTATCATGATGCGCGTCTGCCATCTCAATACCTGTCCTGTTGGTGTCGCCACTCAAGACCCACAACTACGCGCACAATTCACAGGCGATCCCGCCCATACTGTCAACTTCATGACCTTCATCGCTATGGAAGTTCGCGAATTGATGGCAAAACTCGGTTTCCGCACCCTTGATGAAATGGTCGGTCGGACTGAAGTCTTAGAAGCCAAGCAAGCTGTCGAGCATTGGAAACTCAAGGGCTTAGACTTCTCGAAGATTCTCTATCAGCCCGAAGTTGGAACCGATGTCGGTCGCTATTGTCAAATCCCTCAAGATCACGGCTTAGACAAATCCCTTGATATGACTGTGTTGTTGGATTTATGTCAAGCTGCGATCGTGGACGGCGAACCTGTCGAAGCCACAGTTCCGATCCGCAATATCAATCGCGCGGTCGGAACTATCCTCGGCAACGAAATCACCAAACGCCATTGGGAAGGCTTGCCCGATGACACCGTGCATCTGCATTTCCAAGGTACGGCTGGTCAAAGCTTTGGTGCATTCGTTCCCGCAGGTGTCACCCTCGAACTCGAAGGCGATACCAATGACTACCTAGGCAAAGGACTAAGCGGCGGCAAGATCATTCTCTATCCATCTAAAGCTTCCACTTTTGTCGCCGAAGAGAACGTCATCGCTGGCAACGTTGCTCTCTACGGCGCAACCAAAGGCGAGGTCTACATTCGCGGTATTGCTGGCGAACGCTTTGGAGTTCGTAACTCTGGCGTAAATGCTGTAGTCGAAGGCATCGGCGACCACGGCTGTGAATACATGACTGGCGGTAAGGTTGTAGTTTTAGGCTTAACTGGACGGAACTTTGCAGCAGGTATGAGTGGCGGTGTTGCCTACATTCTCGATGAGTCGGGCGACTTCGCAACCCGTTGCAATACCTCAATGGTCGGCTTAGAAAAACTTGAAGATCCTGAAGAAATCAAAGATCTGAAGCAGTTGATTCAACAACACGTTGACTATACAGAGAGTGCTAAGGGTGCGAAGGTTCTCGCTGATTGGAATGCGATCGCTCCCAAATTCGTGAAAGTAATGCCCAAGGACTACAAGCGGGTATTGCAAGCGATTAAGGAAGCTCTAGAAGATGGTCTGAGTGGTGATGATGCGCTCAACGCCGCCTTTGAAGCTAACTCCCGCGATGTCGCCCGTATCGGTGGCAGCTAATCAACAAGAGACAAGGGGCTTAAGCTCCTTGTCTCTTAATCTCGCCATACCAGACTTCCCATGACATCAAAGTGATAATCGTATGTCCAAATAGGAATATTCATTTTTGCTGATAATACTGCTGTTGTGGCATCTACAAGAGTAATCGTCTGATCTGGATACTGCATGACTCTCTCTTTGGCTTGAAGATAGTCCTCTGCGGTTGGATTTAAAAACTCAACACAATCAAGGCAATATTCAGTAAATTCCTTTGCGGCTAAGAAACCAAGTCGATAAAGCAGCAAGCTATAGGTTTCGAGAAATACTGGAAACGGCACATAGATAGTCGTGTTAGTATTCACAATCTTTTGCATCTCAGATTGAGAGCGTTGATGATAGCTATCTTTGTTGTCTAATAACGCATAAAAAATGCCTGTGTCTGCAACTACTCTACTCATGCTTGAGAATGAGAGATTTTGTGGTTATAGAGAGATTCTCCTAGAACTGCGTCATGATTAATAGATGTATCGGTATAATTGCTCCCTTTGGTAACAGGGCTAAGCATTCGTGGCTTTTTCAAGGTGGTAGACTGCTGACTGGCAATTTCTTGCAATATGAGTTGTGCTAGTCTGGTTTGACTATCTTGAGGCAACTTGGCAGCAGCAACAAAGGCTTTTTCGAGTAGTTGATTCATATAGGTTGAAATTTTATTTTGATTGTACAAGTTTTGACAATAGCGATCGCTAATGATAATGATTTGAAACCTGTTGCAAGGTAGGTAAGCAAGATGAGAATGATATGAAACTATATGTAAGCTGATAAATTGGATGAAAAGTACGAAAACATTATCTAGGTCTATAATAAGCCTATGCCCAAAAAGATTAGAGAGTTAAGGTCTGCTCTCTCAAAAGCAGGTTTTCGAGTGGTACGGACAAAAGGAAGTCATCAAAGATGGTTACATCCTCTTTTGCCAGAACTACCTCTAACTATTGCTGGCAAAGATGGAGATGATGCAAAATCCTACATTGAGAAATTAGTTGAGTCTGCGCTAAACGCTTTAAAAGATAAAGAGTCATGAATCATAAATATCGCATCAATATTGTTTGGTCAGATGCAGATAAATGCTATTTAGTGGAATTACCTGAATTTGCCAATGCCTTGCAGCGATATTTCACACATGGAGATACTTATGCTGAAGCGATCGCTAATGCAGAAGAGGTATTAGAGCTTTTAATCGAAGATTACGAAGTATCGGGTAAACCCTTACCATCTCCTCAAGTATTGCAATTAGTTTAATGATTATTTCGTTTGCTTGCAAAGAAACCGATAAGATTTGGTAAGGCTTACATACAGGCGTTGCACAAATGAAAGCTGAATGAGTAAATATAAAGATAACGAGTTTAAGCAATGAAAACCCATGAAATGTCCAAAGTGTGGTTCATCCCATATTCGTAAGAACGGGAAACGAGGAGACAAACAAAATCATATTTGTG